>NZ_PQMX01000026.1:0-82035 GCF_004368385.1 Burkholderia sp. B10
CACCCCGCACAGATCGCCCGCTTCACGCACTTGAACGATTTTAGATCCGCGTGAAAAAAATACAACCGGCGCCGGCCCCAACGCGCAACCCTCGCCCACGCACCAACTAACTCCGCCGCTTGATCTGCGCCCGCACCTTTTTTAGTATGAAGTAATCGAGGCATGCGCGTACGCACCCGTTCCGTCGCAAAGGAGACACATGCAGTCGAGGCCGGCGGCTCCCATAACCATCGTCGTGATCGGCATCGCGGTTGCCTGCGTGCTCATGGGCCTGTGCGTGCTGCAACTGTTCCAGAGCCGCACCGACGCGCTCGAGCGGGCAAGCGAAACGTCGCGCAACCTCGGCCTGATCGTCGAGCGCGACATCCAACGCAACTTCGAGCTCTACGACCTGTCGCTGCAGGCCGTCATCGACGGCCTGAAGCGTCCCGACGTGATGAATGCGCCGCCGAGCGTGCGCCGCGCAGTGCTGTTCGACAACGCGATGACCGCGCGCTTTCTCGGCTCGATGCTGGTGCTCGATGCCGACGGTAACATCGTCCTCGATTCGGCTACCGACGTGCCGCGCCGCGGCAATTTTGCCGATCGCAAGTACTTCACCGTCCACCGCGACCATCCGGATGTCGGGCTCTATGTCAGCGATCCGTTCGCGTCGCGGCTGCGCGGCGGCGCGCTGAGCATCGGCCTCACGCGGCGGATCTCGAATCCGGACGGCTCGTTTGCCGGCGTCGTCCTCATCGCACTGAACCTCGAATACTTCCACCAGCTGTTTGCCGGCCTGTCGCTCGGACAGCACGGCTCGATGTCGCTGATCCGCGACGACGGCGTCATGGTGATGCGTCAGCCATACGATGCGCAAACCATCGGCCGCGACGTCAGCCGCGGGGCAACCTTCGGGCGCTTCCAGGCCGCGCGCGACGGCGTGTTCTCGGAAAAATCGTCGCTCGACGGCGTGCGCCGTCTGTACTACTTCAGGCATCTGCCGAAGCTGCCGCTGATCGTGATGGTCGCCGAAGCGGAGCAGGACATCTACGCGGCGTGGCGGCACCGCGCCGCGACGATCGGCGCGCTGGTCGCAACGTTCGGTGCGGCGTTCATCGCGGTGTCGGTGATGCTCGGCGCGCAGCTGCGGCATCGGATGCGCGCGGAATCGGAACTCGTGCTGCTCGCGCGCACCGACGGTCTCACCGGCCTCGGCAATCGCCGCAGCTTCGCGGAAGTCCTGGAGCGCGAATGGCGTCGCGCACGGCGCGCGCGCTCGGTGTTCTCGCTGTTGTTCGTCGACGTCGACCGTTTCAAGGCCTATAACGACACCTATGGTCATCAGGCCGGCGACGACGCGCTCGCGGCGGTGGCGCGCTGCATCGGCGACAACATTCGCCGGCCGGTCGACAGCGCAGCCCGCTACGGCGGCGAGGAGTTCGTCGTGCTGTTGCCCGACACGCCCGAGCCGGGCGCCGCGCGGATCGCCGAGCGCATTCGCGCGGCAATCGACGAGCTGGCGCTCGAACACGTCGGCAGCGAGCATGGGCACGTGACCGCAAGCATCGGCCTGGCCAGCTGGACGCCCGAGCGCGATGAGGAAGCCGACAACATGATCAAGGCCGCGGATCGGGCGCTATACCGCGCGAATGCGACCGGGCGAAACAAGGTTGCGGCGTTCCGGCCGTCGACATGACGCTGCGCGACAGTGGGCTACAGTGAGCGTCAACCGCCTTGACCCAAGGGCGAACACGAGGATCAGACGATGCAACTTCACACCGGCAACCTGTTCAGTCCCGAAGCAAGCCGCGGCAGCGACGAGCAGGTCGACGTGCTGGTTCACGGCGCGCGCGTCGATATCGAGCGAATCGTATCGATGGGTCACGCGAGTCCCGCGGGGTTCTGGTACGACGATCCGCGCGCCGAATGGGTGGCGTTGCTGTCCGGCGCGGCGGTGCTCGAGTTCGAAGCCGATGGGTCGCGGCTCGAGATGCGCGCCGGCGACTACCTGCTGATCGAACCGCACTGTCGTCATCGGGTCGCATGGACGCATCCGGACGAGCCGTCCGTATGGCTCGCCGTCTATCACGAACGCTGACGCGCAGGTCTGCCGCAAGCGATCGGCCCGTGACTGCACCCACCGGTGCCAGCGCCGATGCCGGGCGGCCCGCGCAAGATCCCGCGTCCTTACCTCACGCATTCGAGCACGTATCTCAGCCCCTGGCCGAGCAGCCCGCGCCACACGTCCCACGTATGCCCGCCGTCGACGACGCGCAGTTCGGCCGGATTCTGCGCGCGGCGCAGCTGCGTGTACAACAGGCTCGATTCGGCCTGGATCGTGAGGTCGTCGTCGCCGGCCGCGATGAACATCGGCACGCGCCACGTGCGCGTGAAATAAGCGCGCATCAGCGCCGGATAGTTGAGCTCGTGCCATACGCGCGGATCGAATTGCCGGTCGCCGAACACGCCCACATAACGCGCGGCGGAATTCAGCGGCGGCTCGTTCGCGTAGATCGCGGGGCTCAGCAGCATCGCGCCGCAGAACAGGCCCGGTTCGAGCAGCGCGAAGCGCAGCGCGCCGAAGCCGCCCATCGACACGCCGCCGATCGCGCGGCCCGCGCGCTGGTTCGACACCGCGAAATGCGCCTCGACCTCCGGCAGCAGATCGTTGAGGAACGCGCTCTGCATCTTCTCCTTGCGGTCGACGTACCAGTCGGTGCCGCCCTGCGGCATCACGATCACGACGGGCGGGATCTCGTGGCGCTCGATCAGCGTGTCGGCCGTGACCTGCAGCCGGCCCTGCGTGATCCAGTCGTTCGCGTTGCCGGCGTTGCCGTGCAGCAGGTACAGCACCGGATAACGCGCGCCTTCCGCGTTGTAGCCGGGCGGCAGGTACACGGTGTACGACCAGTCGCGCTTCAGCGCCGCCGACCGGAACGAACGCAGCGCGATGCTGCTGCCCGGATTGAGCGCCGGTTCCTGAGCGGCCGGCGCAGCCGCGGCGGGCGACGCGCCCGGCGACACCGCGGGCCCGCCGGGCGTGGCGTGAGCGGTGGCGAGCGTGGCGGCGAGCAGCACGGCGGTGATTGGCAGGACGAAGCGGCGCATGGCGAAGCGTTTCAATGGAGGCGACCGCTATCGTAGCAGCCGCGCATGACGGCTCGGCCAGTCATCGTCGCGAACGGAACGGCGACGGCAGCCGCGACACGAGCGGCCCATAGAGTTTCGCGACCAGATACAGCAGCCCCATCGCGACGACATCGGCGGTCAGGCCGAGCGGTACGTCGAGATAGCCTTCGGTCGCCTGGTACAGCAGCGAGTCGACCGCGAGCGAGATGCCGGTGCCCGCGACGAAGCACAGCAGCCCTTGGCGGCCGATCGTGCCGATCCACGGCATCGCATGCGCGACCTTCTTCATCCAGCCGAGGTGGACGAGCTTGGCCGCGAGCCACGCGATCGCGACGAAGTTCGCGAGCCGCAGCGCGCCGAGGTTCTGCTTGATCGACGGATCGGTCGGGAACGGCTCGATGCGCAGCCGGTAGTACGCGCCCGCTGCGACGATCGCGAGCGAGACGGCCGTGAGCAGCCAGCCCTGCGGTTTCGGCGCGAGCGTCTGGTAGACGGGCCGGCAGCGCGCGATCACGCCGAGCACGAACAGGAACTGCCACGCGAACGGGTTGAAGTCCCAGGGCACGCCTTCGACGGTCGGCAGGAAGCGCGCGGCATGCGGCGCCGCGTACCACAGCGAGCCGCTGAACGCGAGCAGCAGCCACGGCTGCGTGCGCGCGAGCGGCAGCGCGAGCGGAACCAGCAGCGCGAAGAACGCGTACATCGGCAGCACCGACGCGAGATACGGCTGACGACGGAACAGCAGGATGTCGCGCAGCGCGACGAGCGGCTTCTCGAGCAGGCCGTCGAGATCGTTGGTCGGCATGTTCGGGCCGTCGATCGAGAACGCGTTCAGCATGGCCGTGATCAGCAGCATCAGGCCGGCCGTCACGAGGAACGCACGATAGATCTCGAACGCGCGCCGGATGAAGCGCTGGCGCGCGGCTGCCTCGTCGTGGCGCTCTGCAAGCGAGTTGTAAGCGATGGCGGTCGCGAAGCCGCCGAGGAACACGAATACCTCGGCCGCGTCGCACAGCGCATACGCGTGCAGCGTGACGCGCGACAGGATGCTGCCGCCGATGTGGTCGACGACGATCACGAGCAGCACCAGGCCGCGGAAGAAATCGAGCTCGGCGTAGCGGCCGGCCCGGGCCGGCGCGGTCATCGGAGCGCCTCCCGGCGCCCGCCGCATGCGCGGCTGGCACGTGCCGCGCAGGAATCGGGGTGAAGCATGACTTCGTGAAGAAATGGCGAACGGATGCGCATTGTGCCACCGATGCCGCTGCCACCGGGTTTACGCGGATGGCGGCCCGTCCGGCCAACGCCGGCAAGCCGCGGCGGGCCGCCGGCGCAGTACGCCGCAGTACGCAGTTGGACGAGCGCAACGGTTTGCGCCGCGCACCCGCAGCCCGATGGACGGACGATTTCCGACGTGACACCATTTTGTCCTCACGCGGCCGCACACCGCGTCGTCCGCACGGCGGGCCACGTAAACAACAGACCAAACATGCGCCGGTTGCTCGACCAACCCGGCCCAGGCTCCGGAGATTCGTCATGAAGAAGCACGTCATTCTCACCGCCGCGCTGGCCGCTTGTGCCGCGCCGGTCTTTGCGCAGAACAGTGTGACGCTGTATGGCCTGATCGACGAAGGCTTCAACTACACCAACAACGTGAACGTCAACGGGCTCGGCAAGACCAATTACCAGCTCGCGAGCGGCTACGCGCAGGGCAGCCGCTGGGGCCTGAAGGGCAGCGAGGATCTCGGCGGCGGGCTGAAGGCGATCTTCACGCTGGAAAACGGCTTCGACGTGAACAACGGGCGGCTCGGCCAGGGCGGCCGCATGTTCGGCCGCCAGGCGTTCGTCGGGCTCAGCGAATCGCGCTTCGGTACGCTCAGCTTCGGCCGCCAGTACGACTCGGTCGTCGACTACCTCGCGCCGCTCACGGCCAACGGCAACTGGGGCGGCACGCTGTTCTCGCATCCGTTCGACAACGACAACACCGACAATTCGTTCCGCGTCAACAACACGGTCAAGTACGCGAGCGCCGACTGGAACGGCCTGACGTTCGGCGGCACCTACAGCTTCAGCAACAGCACCGGCTTCTCGAACAACCGCCAGTACAGCCTCGGCGCGCAGTATTCGCTGGCCGGGCTGCAGGTCGCGGCCGCGTATCTGCAGGCGAACAACCCGGGCGCCGGTAACGCCGGCGCGATCGCCGCCGACGACGCGAACTTCGTCGCCGACCGCCTGCGCATCTTCGGCGGCGGCATCAACTACACGTTCGGCCCGGCGACGGTCGGCTTCGTCTATACGAAGACGGACGTGAAGAACCCGGTGTCGACGGTCTACCTGCCGGCATCGACGTTCTCGGGGCTCGGGCTGAGCGCGACCAAGTTCCAGAACTTCGAGGTCAACGGCAAGTACCAGCTCACGCC
This sequence comes from Burkholderia sp. B10, assembly GCF_004368385.1. Lineage (NCBI taxonomy): Bacteria > Pseudomonadati > Pseudomonadota > Betaproteobacteria > Burkholderiales > Burkholderiaceae > Burkholderia > Burkholderia sp. B10. Next base: position 5,529 of record NZ_PQMX01000026.1, read on the forward strand.
GGATTTCTATCTGGGCGCGCAGTACGTGTACACCGACGGCAAGTTCGACGCTGCGGCCGGTTCGTTCAAGCCGAAATACCACACCGTCGGGCTGATGGCCGACTACAGCCTGTCGAAGCGCACCGACGTCTATCTGCAGGGCGCCTGGCAGAAAGTGGCCGGCGACAAGACCGGCACCGCGGCGGACGGCGGCTATGTCGTCGGGACGGACGGGCCGTCGTCGTCGTCGAACCAGTTCGCGGTGCGCGCCGCAATTCGCCACAAGTTCTGAGCGGGCAGCGCAGTGCAGCGCCGGCCGCCGCTGCGCCCGCGGCGGCGCGCGACCATCACAGCTGCGCTTCGATCGCGGCCTTGTCGATGACCGACCAGACCTGCCGGATCCTGCCGTCGTCGAACTCGTAGAAGACGTTTTCGGCGAAGGTCACGCGCCTGCCGTCGACGGCCAGCCCCATGAACGTGCCGCGCGGCGCACACGCGAAGCGCAGCCGCGCCGCGATGCGCGGCGGCTCGCACACGAGCAGCCGGATCTCGAAACGCAGGTCCGGGATGTCGCGGAAATCCTGCTCCAGCATCGCGCGGTAGCCGGCCAGGCCCAGCGGCCGATCGTTGTGGATCACGTTGTCGGCGACGTAGTCGCCCAGCGCCGCCCAATCCTGACGGTTCAGGCAGTCGATGTATGCGCGATAGCGGATCGCGAGGTCGGATTCGGTCATGATGGCAATGCCTCCTCGTATGTCCTCCGGTTGCTTCGATGGCCGCGCGTCGCTCAGCGCGGCGGCGTGTCGTTCGACAGAAACGATACGAACGCCTGCGTGTATTTCGGCAACTGGTCGAACGAGCGCGCGCACAGCGTCAGCTTGCGATGGCTCCATGCGTCGGACAGCTCGACGAGCCGCACGTCCAGCGTCTGCGCCGCGCGCTCGGCCGCATGGCGCGACACGATGCCGATCCCGACGCCGCTTTCGATCACGCGGCAGATCGCGTCGAAGCTCTTCAACTGGACACGGTAGCGGATTCGCTTGCCGAGCGCACGCGCCTGCTCGGCGAGATGGACCTGCAGCGCGCTGCCGTCGGTGAGCCCGATGAAGTCCGCATCGACGATTTCGTCGAACGCGACGTGCTCGCGTGCGGCGAGCGGATGCGCGGCCGGCACGACCGCGATCAGCCAGTCCTCGCGGAAGCGCCGCTGCTCGAGCCCGTCGAGGCCGACCGAATCGGCGACGATGCCGACCTCCGCGGTCTTGTTGCGAATCGCATGCACGATCTCCTGGCTCGAACGCTCCTCGACGCTGATCGACAGTTTCGGATGATGCGGCAGGTATGCGGCGAGCGCGTCGGGCAGGTATTCGCTCAGCGACGCCGTATTGCACAGCAGCCGGATGTGCCCGCGCAGCCCCTGGCCGTATTGCTGCAGCTCGCCGCGCATCTGATCGATCTGTTGCAGCACCGTGCGTGCGTGATGCTCGAGCGCATGGCCGGCATCGGTCGCCTGCACGCCCGACTTCGCCCGGTGCAGCAGCGGTACGCCCAGTTCGTCCTCCATGCCGCGGATGCGCTCGCTCGCGGCCTGCAACGTGATGTGGGTCCGCTCGGCGCCGCCCGTGATCGTGCCGGCCTCGCAGATGTTCAGAAAGAGCCGCAGGTCGGTCAGATCGAAGCGCATGGTCGGAGCGGGGCGTCAGGACGGGAATGGCCGATAAGTTAGCAGGAACGGCCGCGCCGGTCTCGGGCCGGCCTCGGACCTCGTGCCTCGTGCCTCAGGCTGAGCCTGAGACACGGTTCGCCGCTTCCGCATTTTCGGGGCGCGATCGGTCACCGATCATCGCCGCATATCGATCCAGGAGGAGACCGGGATGCGCGACGAGCCGTCGTGGGGTGTGTCGTTCAAGATCGCGTTGCACCTGTTGTTCTTGTGCATCGGCGTCGCATGGGCCTGCGCCGAGCTGGTCGACTGGCTGCGATGAAGGCCGCGCCGGCCGTCCGAATGCCGTTCCGGCGGTCCTCGGGCGAGAAAATTTCCGCCTGGCGTGCAGGAAACCGTCAAGTTTTTCCGATTCCGACCGTATTACCGAGAACGAAGGTCCCGCCGACGCGCGCCTCGTGATCGTTTGTCATCATTGTTTGCATCCGGTTACACGTCGGCCGTTCCGTTTTTGAGATGCTTGAAAGATTGTCAAACGGGAGTCGATCGTCCATGAAACTGTGCGAGATGTACCGCAACGCGGCCTGGCTGCCCGGCCTGGCCGCCGTGCTCGTCATGGCCGGTTGTGCAAGTACGGAACCCGTTCCGCCGAGCGATACGCTCGCGGGACCGTCGTCGGAGCAGCCCGCCGCTGCACTGCCGGCTACACCGGTGCCGCCGGCTGCCCCGATCCTCGTCGTACGGAAGTACGTGGTGAAGCGCGGCGACACGCTGAGCGCCATCGCGGCCGCGCACGCTTGCAGCGTGGCCGAGCTGCGTACCTGGAACAAGCTCGATGCGCACGCCAGGTTGCGGCGCGGACAGGTGCTGCGCATCGTCCGGCAGCAGCAGCCGGCACCGGCGCAGCGCGCGAGCGACGCGACGGCTGGTGCCGTTCCGGCCGCTCCCGCCGCGCAGACCAATCCCGCGGCTGCCGCGCAGCCGAACGTGTCGCCGGCGAACGAGCGCCGGGTCGTCAACGAAACCAGGCGGCACGCGAGCGCGGTGTCGCTGACGTGGCCGGCCCGCGGCAAGATCGTCGATGCGTTCCGTCCCGGCCAGAACCGCGGCATTCAGATCGCCGGCCGGCCGGGCGACCCGGTGCGCGCGGCCGCCGACGGCCGCGTGATGTATGCGGGCACGGGCCTGAACGATTACGGCAGCCTGATCATCGTCCAGCACAATGCGGATTTTCTGACCGCGTACGCGCATAGCCGCCGGGTGCTCGTGAAGACGGGCGACATCGTGCGCCAGGGCGATGCGATCGCCGAAATGGGCGACGTGGACAACGCGCATGTCGCGCTGCTGTTCGAGGTGAGGCGCGACGGCAAGCCGGTCAATCCGATGCCTTATCTGCCTTCTTCGCAAGGCTGAAGCGGCGCGCCGCTGGAACGCGGCGGCGCTCGCTGCTACGCTAGGGCTTGTTCACGCGAGGGCCGCCGTTCGCGGCGGCGACGAACGTGTCGCGCGAGGCGCGGCCACATCGTCGCGAGCCGGCCGCCGCCATGAACGCGCGCGTGCCTCGCCAATGCCCGCGCGTATTGCGCCATGCACCGCTTCGCCACCGTTTCCGACTGAACGCCTTCATTCATGGACCATTCTCCGACTCGTCGTTCGCTGTTGCTCGCCGCCGTGTCCGCGCCGTTCGTCGCCGCGTGCACGTCGGCTCCCATTGCCGATCAGGGGCGCGCGCATGTTGCCCGCAGCGAGCTCGCCGCACTCGATAAGGCGTCGAACGGCCGGCTTGGCGTCGCCGCGCTCGACACGTCGAACGGCACGCGCATCGCGCATCATGCGCGCGAGCGCTTCCCACTGTGCGGCACCTATGCGGTCGTCGCGGCCGCCGCGATCCTCGCGCGTGCGTCGCTCGATGCATCGCTGCTGCCGCGTCGCATCCTGTATCGCCGTTACGAAGTCGTGGCCGGCTCGCCGGTGACGGAGAGCCACGTCGACACGGGCATGACGATCGCGCAACTCTGCGCCGCAATGCTGCAGTCGGGTGACAAGGGCGCGGGGAACCTGCTGATGAACGTGCTCGGCGGCCCGCAGGCCGTCACGGCGTTCGCGCACGAAAGCGGCGACACCGTGTTCCGGCTCGATCGCTGGGAGCCCGAGCTGAACCGTGCCGCGCCCGGCGACGAGCGTGACACGTCGACGCCGGTTGCGATGGTCGATACGCTGCAGCGGCTGCTGCTCGGCGACACGCTGCAGCAAGCGCAGCGCGCGCAGCTCACCGACTGGATGACGGCCGGCGCGCCCGACGCGACCGGCATCGCGGCCGGCGTGCCGCCGGGCTCGCGCGTGGCGGCCAAGCGCGGCACCGGCGGTTACGGCACGACGACCGAGGTCGCGGTGGTGTGGCCGCCGTCGCGCGCGCCGATCGTGCTCGCGGTGTCGTTCACGCAAGCGCAGGCCGACGCCGCTGCGCGCGCGGACGTCGTCGCGTCGGCGGCGCGCATCGCGACCGGAGCGCTCACCGCCACGGCCTGAGCGCGCTGCGCGAGCGACGCGGCTCGCGCAACGCCGCCATTTCGCTTATCGTGTCGGTCAGCCCGCGCCCGTCCCGGCGCGCGGTGTGCCTGCGCGATGCGCGCTTCATGCGCGCCGTTGGTTCGCGCAGTTCGTCTGCTTACCTGCCTCGCCATGCGCCGACTTCCGCCTCTGCACGCGCTGCAGATCTTCTCCACGGTGGCCCGCCACCGCAGCTTCACGCGTGCGGCCGAGCAGCTGTGCGTCACGCAGGGGGCGGTGAGCCGCCAGATCCAGGCGCTCGAGGCGCACTACGGTTTTCCGCTGTTCAAGCGGCACGCGAAGGGCCTTCTGCTGACGCCGGAGGGCGAGCAGTTGCTGCCGGTCGTCAACGAGAGCTTCGCGCGCATCGAGGACATCTCGATGAAGCTCACGCGGCAGCGCACCGATCTCGCGCTGAAGGTGCCGACCTGCGTGATCCGCTGGATGCTGCCGCGCATCATGCGGTTCCAGGGCGAGCATCCGGATCTGCACGTGCAGATCACGACCGCGTGGCAGCACGTCGTCGATTTCTCGACCGAGCCGTTCGATGCGGCGATCGTCTACGGTACGTCGCCGGGCGCGGGCGTCGTCGCGCTGCCGTTGTTCGACGAGCGGCTGACGCCGGTGTGCGCACCGGAGCTGCGGCACGCCGCGCCGCTCGACGCGGTCGGCGATCTCGTGCGCCATACGCTGCTGCATCCGACGCGCGATCATCGCGACTGGCGCGCGTGGCTCGAGCATGCGGGCGAGCGCGGCGTCGACGCGCAGCGCGGCCCGACCTTCGACACGCTCGACCTCGCGACGAACGCGGCGATGCAGGGCTTCGGCGTCGCGATCGGCGACGTGACGCTCGTCGACGACGACGTCAGCGCACACCGGCTCGAGCGGCCGTTCGACATCGTGCTCGAGACCGGCGCGCGCTACTACTTCGTCTATCCGGAGAGCATCGGCAGTCAGCAGAAGATCCGCGCGTTCAGCGACTGGATCGCCTGCCATCGCGACTGACGCGCGCAGTATCGGGCGACGCTTCCTACTGGTAGGTGACGACGGCGATCAGCGGCGCATGGGCGGTGCCTGCGCGCTCGGGGACGACGATCGTGCGCGAACCCTGCGAGAACGACGTGGTGGCGACCGTGTGCAGCGTGGCCGCGTCGACGAACGCGACTTGGCCGGTGGCCGGGCGCGGGCAATCGGGACGCATGCGCGCATGCTGCGCATCGGCGCTGTCGACCGTGAACGAGCAGGGCGGCTCGACGATCATGCCGGTGAAGCGAACTATGCCGGACGCGCCGGCCGCGAAGGAAGACGATGAAACCAGAAGCGCGGCAGCGAGGGCGAACGAGGCGGTAGCACGGCGATGCTTCATGACAGGCTCCAGAGTGGAAGCGCGTCGCAGCGAGGCCGCTCGAATGGCAGGCCGTCAACGCTGCGGTGCTGTATGCGTAAACGGCAAGTTCATCGAACCTCTTGAGTGAGAACGGGGAGACGACGGCCCGCAAGGGACGTCGGGTTCCTGTGATCAATCTATCTCGAACTTGTACTACTGCAACTCGGGGTAGTACGGATGGCGCATGCAAGCGCTGTGGAAGGAACGGCGGTTTGCCGGCCAATCGTTGGGGAGTCAACCAACGGCGATCGTGTGAATCGCAGTACCAACAATGGGTTCGTCGTGGTCGCCGTTGGTAAATTGCGCAGGTGGGCACTCGCGTGCCGACGTCGTGCACGCTCAAAACAAGCCTTCGCGGCGTACACGGCCGAAGTGAACCGATGAGAAGACACCTATGACCAGCACGCCGGCGAGCATCGCCGCGCTATCTACGTTCACCCCGGGCGGGAACGGATGATGGAGCAGCAGCGCCAAGCCGATCAGTGCGTTCAGAAAGCCCCAAAGGTCATTGACGAGCGGCGACGATGGCCCCTTTCCGTGCGGCTTCGAAAACGGAGACGGAAAAACTTCGCCGCGCAGACCGGCAGTCAGGTGCGGCATCGCGTTGCACAAGAAGGCGCCTGCAAAGAAGGCTGAAACGAAGCTCATGACTCGTCCTTTCGAAGGGAGTGAAACGCATGAATGGATAGGGACGCGCGGAATCGCCGAGTCGGCAGCCGAAAGGATTGGCAGCAGCCCGGGTCGCGACGTCGTGAGGCTCGAACTGTCTCGATCGACATCTGCGAGGAAGGCTCTCGCGGTCCAGGCGGGCAAGCCCGCTGGACCGCGACCGATTCGGTTCGCCGGAATCGATGAACCACGACCGGTGCAAGAAAGCTGGCCGACCGCCAACGTCAGGTCAGAGGCGGCACCTTCCAGCGCGAGGCGGCGTTCACGAGCGCGGCCGTGCGAAAAGCATAAATCACGACAGTTTAACTTGCAAGTTTAGCTGTCGAATTTCGTGCGTGCGCCTTCGTAGTGACGTTTCATGAAGTCCAGGAGCGATGTCGGCCGCACGGTCGGATATTGGTCATTTGCGATGTCGCGCAAGGTGCCTTCGCCCGACATCATCGGCAGCAGATACTGGAGCGGCAGCATTGCCATCGGATGAGCACCGGCCTTCGCCATTCGCCGTAGCTCGGCATAGCCGTCCGCGATCGAGCCTCGACGCACCCGATGAAGCTCCTTGCCGGTCGCTGCTGCATAGTCCGCTGCGATCTGGGCAATGGTGCGGCAGTCGCCTGCCACGGACACTATCCTGTTAGCCGCCGCCGGATCCTCGACGGCAGCCACGGTCCAGGCTGCAACGTCGTTCATGGACGTGAAATCGAGGGGCACCTCGTCGTCGCCCCAGTAAGCGATCGTGCCCGCTTTGGCGTCGATCAGACCGGGGTTGGAGAACACGGCCTCCATGAAGCCACCGTTCAGGATGTGGGTGTGGCCGATGCCGCTCGGCACGACCTTGCGATCGAAGGTCCGCCGCATGTCGAGGTAAGGGTTGATGCCTTCCGGAATCGAGAACAGGTTCTCGGAGAAGTCCGACGGGACCAATCGCCGGACGCCTGCCGCGAGCGCTGCCTCGAGCAAACGGGCCTGGCCATCGACGATGATGTCGGGGCCACCCTGAACTGCCGAAATAACGGTATCGACGCCGGCACAGGCTTGCTCGAGGCTGAGCGGGTCGTCCAGGTCGGTATTGACGACGGTTACGCCGTTCGCAAGCCACTGCCTTGCACGATTGCCGTGTTTACCTGCTGAACCGCCGCGCACTCCCGCGCGGATCTCACCGGCGGGTCGCGTGCGAAGTAACGCATCGATGATTCGGTGCCCAAGATTGCCGGCGGCGCCGACGACCAAACAGCTCGTGTGTGTATTGTCCATGACTCCCTCGGTTCGTCACGACGCTCGGTGGACGGCGTCGAGGAGAAGTCTAGGTCGTGCCGAATTTGAATATAAGATGGCTGAATCGAGACTCCGCGTTCCGGAAAACGACACGAAATGGACCAGGCCGACCTCATCATATTTCTTCGCTTAGCCGATAGCGGAAGCCTTTCAGGCACGGCACGCACGCTGAAGTCGCCCAAATCGTCCGTAAGCCGGGCACTCGTCCGGTTGGAGACGGAGATTGGATCGGCGCTCTTCGACCGGTCCACCCGACACTTCCGGCTGACCGATGCGGGAAAACTGCTGCTGCCCTACGCGTCGCGGGCAGTTCACGACCTGCAGGAAGCGCAGGCGATCATCGATGGCTACGCGGGGGAACCGCGCGGGCTGCTACGCATCAACACGACGCAATCGTTCGCACAGGGGCTCGTTGCGCCCATGCTGCCCGAGTTTCTCGACCGCTATCCGGCGCTCACCGTCGAGCTGACGACGGACTCGAACTACGTCGACATCGCGCGCGAAGGTATCGACGTAGCGGTGCGCGTCGGTACACTTCCCGACTCGTCGCTCGTCGCACGCAGGCTGCCGCCGGTCGAATTGTGGCTGTGCGCAAGTCCATCCTACCTGTCGCGGTCGGGCGCGCCGATGGCGGCAAGCGAGCTTCATGGACATCGGCTCGTCGTTCGAGAGGCGCCCACGAGCTGGGTGTTTCAGGATGGCCAGGCGGAATTGACCATACGGCCGCGTGGTAGCGCAATTATTCCTGATGCGGCTGCGCAGAAGATCGTGCTTGAAGGCGGGGGCGGGATTGGTTTTCTTCCAAGCTACCTCGCTGCTCCCGCCTTGAGGGCAGGTACCTTGGTGCGGGTGCTTCCGTCATTGAGACGAGAACCCATCGAGCTTCACGCGCTGTATCCGACTCACCGCAGTATGTCGGCAAAGGTCCGCGTTTTCATCGATGCCCTTGTTGGTCACCTCGAGACAGTCGGGCTAACGTCCTCGCGCGTCTAGCGGCTGGGGTGTACCAGGCGAGCGCCAGGCAATCGATACAGGCAATTGAACTGGCCGATCACCGACGTGCCTCTTCTGCACTCCACGAAGAACCCAAAAAAACGGCCGCCCATTCCGGGCGGCCGCCTCGTGCTACCGCAGCTTCGCTCAGCCCGCGCGCTTGCGTACGGCCCCGACGATCACGAGCAGCACGATCGCGCCGACGATCGACGCGATCCAGCCCGCGCCCTGGCCGGGCGCATACCAGCCGGCGGCGCGGCCGACATAGCCCGCGATGAGCGAACCGACGACGCCGAGTACGATGGTCATCAGGATGCCCATCTTGTCGTCGCCGGGTTTGAATGCGCGCGCGAGCAGGCCGACGATGAGCCCGACCACCAGCGTTTCGATGAATTGCAGCATGAACGCCTCCCTGTTGCCATTGAGTTGTTGACGAACAGCAATGGACCAGCGCGCGCTGCGCAGGTTCCATTGCTCGGCACACCGATGCACCGGCGCGCGGGGTGCCGAGCATTGCACGCCCATGCGTCGCGCGCGTGTCAGGCCACCGGATCGAGACGGCGATACCCTTCGGTCGCGCGCAGCAGCGTGCGCGTGTAGTCGCGCGCGACCTGTCCGGCACGCACGTCCTCGATCCGCAACTGCTCGACGATCTGGCCGTGCTGCATCACCGCGACGCGCTGACACAGAAAACCGATCACCGCGAGATTGTGGCTCACGACGATCATCGTCAGCTTGCGTTCGCGATGCAGGCGGCGCAGCAGGTTCAGGATCTCGGCCTGCACCGACACGTCGAGCGCGGAGGTCGGCTCGTCGAGCAGCAGCACGCGCGGCTCGACGATCAGCGCGCGCGCGATCGCGACGCGCTGGCGCTGCCCGCCCGACAGCTGGTGCGGATAGCGGAAGCGGAACGTCGGCCCGAGCCCGACCTCCGACAGCGCCCGCGCAATGCGTGCATCGGCGTCGTCGATCCGGTGGATCGACAGCGGCTCGCGCAGCGTCTGATCGACCGTGAAGCGCGGATGCAGCGATGCGTACGGATCCTGGAACACCATCTGCACGTGGCGGCGCGAGGCGCGATCCGGCGTGCCGCCGACGGCCCGGCCGTCGATCGACAGGCTGCCGCCGGCGAGCGGGACGAGGCCGGTCAGCGCGCGCAGCAGCGTCGACTTGCCGGAGCCCGATTCACCGACGAGCCCGAACACCTCGCCGTCGCGGACCGCGAAGCTCGCGTCGCGCACCGCATCGACGTGGCCCGTGCGAGTGGGAAAGCGGATCGAGACGTGGTCGACGTCGATCATCGTGTGGCCTCCGGTGGTTGCATCGGCATGCTTGCGGGCGGCGCGGCCTCGAGCCACGCCGGATCGCGCCGCAGCACGGGGAGTTCGTCGGGCGGGTTCACGAGCGGCGGATTCGCCGCGAGCAGCCCGCGCGTATAGGGATGCGTCGCATCGCGCAGGTCGCGCGCCGCGCAGGTTTCGACCACGCGGCCCGCATACATCACCGCGACGCGATCGCAGAACGACATCACGAGCGGCAGGTCGTGGCTGATGAACATCAGCCCCGTGCCGTGCTGCGCGATCATCGCGTCGAGCACCGCGAGCACCTGCATCGACACCGCGACGTCGAGCGCCGAGGTCGGCTCGTCGGCGATCAGCAGCCGCGGGCCGGTCGACACCATCATCGCGATCATCACGCGCTGGCCCATCCCGCCCGACAGCTCGTGCGGATACGCATCGGCGACGCGGGCCGGATCGCGGATCTGCACGGCCGCGAGCGCGTCGACGATCCGCTCGCGCAACGCGCGGCCGCGCAGCCCCGGCTCGTGCCGCCGGAACGCTTCGGCCATCTGCTTCGCGACGGTCATCACCGGGTTCAGCGAATACTTCGGATCCTGCAGGATCATCCCCATCTGGCTGCCGCACAGCCTGCGGCGCTCGCCGGGCGTCATCGCGAGCAGGTCGCGGCCGGCGAAGCGCATGGTGCGCGCCGACCAGCGCGCGGCGTCCGGCAGCAGCCCGAGCAGCGCGCGGCCGGTCAGAGATTTGCCGGAGCCCGATTCGCCGACGATGCCGAGCCGCTCGCCGGGCGCGAGCGTCAGCGACAGGTCGCGCACCGCGTCGGACACGACGCCGTCGTGCCCGCGAAAGCCGATCTTCAGCCCGTCGATCTCGCAAAGCGGCGCGGCCGTTTCAGTGGAATTCGCTTGCATGTCACGCTCCATGACGCGGATCGAAGACGTCGCGCAGCCCGTCGCCGAGCAGGTTGAACGCTAGGCTCACCAGCAGGATCGCCGCGCCGGGCAGCGTCGCGACCCACCACGCGTCGAGCAGCACGTTGCGGCCCGACGCGACCATGAAGCCCCATTCGGGGCTCGGCGGCTGCGCGCCGAGGCCGAGGAAGCCGAGGCCCGCGACGGTCAGGATGATGCCGGCCATGTCGAGCGTCGCGCGCACGATCACCGACGACATGCACAGCGGGACGATGTAGCGCAGCAGGATGCGCGGCCCCGACGCGCCTTGCAGTCGCGCCGCATGAATGTAGTCGGCCTGCGCGATGCGGATCGTCTCGGCGCGCGCGAGCCGCGCGTATGCGGGCCACGCGGTGATCGAAATCGCGACCACCGCGTTGATCACGCCGGGCCCGAGCGCGGCCGCGAACGCGAGCGCGAGCACGATCTTCGGGAACGCGAGCGCGATGTCGGTGATGCGCATCAGCACGCTGTCGACGAAGCCGCCGCAATAGCCGGCCGTGGTGCCGATCAGCAGGCCGATCGGCACCACGATCACGACCACCAGCAGCGCGATGCCGAGCGTGATGCGCGAGCCGCCGATCAGCCGCGACAGGATGTCCCGGCCGAGCTGGTCGGTGCCGAGCCAGTGCGATGGCGAGCCGGGCGGCAGCAGCCGGTCGGACAGCACCTGACGCAGCGGATCGTGCGGCATGATCAGCGGCCCGACGATCGCGACCGCGATCAGCGCGACCAGGATCGCGAGCCCGAACAGGTTCAGCGGATTGGTGGCGAAGCGGCGCCAGCGACGGTACGCGAGGCCGAACGCGGCCTGCGAACGCGACGCGGGGGCGTCGGAAAGAAGCCACGCACGCAGCGTGGGACGCTCGATGTTCATGGGCGGACGATCTTCGGCAGGAAGGGAAGGGCAGCGCAGCAGGAAGCGGTCATGGCGAAGCGGCCCTCAGCGCGCACGCGGATCGAACACGCGATACAGCGCGTCGGTCAGCAGGTTGACGGTGATGAACATCGCGCCGATCACGAGCGTCGCGCCGAGCACCGCGCTCATGTCGGCATTCAGCAGCGCGCCGGTCAGGTACGAGCCGAGGCCCGGCCACGCGAACACGATCTCGGTCAGCACCGAGCCCTCGAGCAGGTTGCTGTAGGTCAGCGCGATCACGGTGAGCAGCGGCACCGCGATGTTGCCGAACGCGTGCCGCCAGATCACGCGCCGCTCCGACAGCCCCTTCGCGCGCGCGGTGACGATGTATTCCTGGCTCAGCTGGTCGAGCATGAACGAGCGCGTCATCCGGCTCAGATACGCGACCGAGTAATAGCCGAGGATCGCGGCCGGCAGCGCGATGTGCGACACCGCGTTGCGGAACACGTCCCATTCGCCCGCGAGCGCCGAGTCGATCAGCAGGCTGCCGGTGCGCGGGTCGACCATGCCGTCGTACACGGGATCGAGCCGGCCGGGGCCGGCCACCCAGTGCAGCCGCGCATAGAACAGCAGCAGCCCCATCAGCCCGAGCCAGAACACCGGCACCGAGTTGCCGATCAACCCGACGAAGCGCGCGATGTGGTCGACCGGCCGGTTGTGCCGGACCGCGGCCACGACGCCGAGCGGCACACCGAGCACGATGCCGATCAACGTCACGATGGTCGCGAGCTCGAGCGTCGCGGGGAACACGCGGCGGATGTCGTCGAGCACGGGGTTCGACGTCAGCAGCGAGATCCCGAGATTGCCGTGCAGCACGTCGCGCACGTAGATCAGGAACTGCGTCGCGAGCGGCTTGTCGAGGCCGAGCGCGATGCGCTCGGCCGCGTAAGCGTCGGCCGACGCGCGATCGCCGAGGATCGCGAGCACGGGGTCGATCGGCACCTTGCGCCCGATCACGAACGTCAGCGCGAGCAGCCCCGCGAACGTGACGGCGAGCGTGAGCGCCCAGCGCAGCACGCGCAGCGCCCAGCGTACGGCCGGGCGCCGCGCGGGCAGCGTGCGCAGCGCTTCGAGGGAGGAGACGGGAGTCGACATGCGGCGAGTGTTATTGCTTCTTCAGGTTACGGTACGACACGAGATCGTTGATCGGCCCGACTTCGAGCCCGCTCACGCCCGGCCGCGTCGCGACCTGCGCGACCTTCTCGAACATGATCACGAACGGCGAGCGCGCGAGCATCGCCTTCTGCATCGCCTGATAGCGCTGCGCGCGTTGCGCGGCAGTGGGTTCGGCGAGCGCGGCGTCGGTGTCCTTCGTCAGTTGAGGAATGTCCCAGCTGTTGCGCCAGGCGAGCATTTTATAGCTCGACTTGTCGGAGTTGTCGGGGTTCCAGGCGAAACCCTGCGCGTTGCTGTGCGGATCGATGTAGTCGGCTGACCATTCGCCGATGTAGATGTCGTGCTGGCGTGCGCGGTACTTCGCGAGCGTCTGCTTGTTGTCGCCCGGAATCAGCTGCACCTTGACGCCCGCCTGCGCGAAGTTGGCCTGCACGGCCTGCGCGATCTCGGTGTACGGATAGTCGTTGCGCACGTCCATCGTCACCGAGAAGCCGTTCGGCACGCCGGCCTTCGCGAGCAGCGTCTTCGCCTTCGCGACGTCGAGCTTGTACGGGTTCGAATTGAGCGTGCCGAGGAAGCCTTCCGGCAGGAAGGTCTGGTGCACCTTGTAGGTCGTCTTGACGACGTTGGCCTGGATGCCGGAATAGTCGACCAGCCATTTCAGCGCTTCCTGCACCTCCGGCTTCGCGAGCGTCGGGTTCTTCGTGTTCAGGCCCAGATACAGCAGCGTCGCCTGCGGCGAGGCCGCGACCTTTGCCTTGCCCGACTTCACGACCGACGCGAGATCGTCGGGGCTCAGGTCGCGCGCCGCATCGACGTCGCCGTTCTCCAGCAGCAGGCGCTGGCTCGCCGCCTCCGGCACGTGGCGCAGGACGATGCGCTTCATCGCGAGCGGCAGCCGGTAGCCGTCGAAGCGTTGCAGCACGATGCTGTCGCCAGCCGTCCACTTGACGAGCCGGTATGCGCCGGAGCCGGCCTCGTTGGTCTTCAGCCACGCGTTGCCGAAGTCGTTGCCCTGCTGGTGCGACAGCAGCAGCTTGCGGTCCAGCACCGACGCCGGCCACGAGCCGAGCACGTTCAGCACGAAGGTCGGCGCGTATTTCTGGTCGGTCGTGATCGACACCGTCTGGTCGTCGAGCTTCTTCACGTTCGCCGCGACGTTCGCCTTCGTGAGGCCGATGCCGGTGAGCACGGCCGCCGGCCCCTTGTCGAGCAGCACCGTGCGCTGGATCGACCACGCGACGTCGTCGGCGGTCAGCGGATTGCCCGAGTGGAACTTCAGGCCCGTGCGCAGCTTGAACGTATAGGTCAGCCCGTCGGCGCTGACCGTCCACGATTGCGCGACGTCGCCGTTGAATTTCGACGGGTCGCGCAGGTCGACGCGCACCAGGCGATCGTAGGTGTTCGCCACGTATTCCTCGGGCACCAGCTCGTAGATCTCGCCGGGGTCGAGCGTCGTGAATTCGTCGAGCAGCGTCGCCATCACGAACATGTCCTTCGGCGTGGCCGCGTGCGCGGCGCGAAGCGGAACGGCGGCGAGAACGGACGCGGCGGCGAGCGCCGCGACGAGCCGGGAGATCGGGAGTTTCATGGGCGCTTCTCCATCTTTCGTTGAAGTCGTTGAAGTCGTTGCACGTGCATCGAAACGGCGGCGTGCCTCGCCGCTACATCAGTTGCCACGGGCCGCTCGCGGCGTTGTCGATCTGCGGCAACGCGCGTGAGCCGGGCAATTCGTAATGCCACCACTCGCTGTCGATATGCGCGAAGCCGGCCGCGTGCATCACGCCGAGCAGCAGCAGCCGGTTACGCTGCACGTGCTCGGGCAGCCCCGCATGGAAGTGGCCCGACGCGGCCACCATCTCGTCGAAGCCGGTGCCCATGTCGAGCGGCGCGCCGTCCGCGCCGACCAGCGTCAGGTCGAGCGCGGTGCCGCGGCTGTGGTTCGAGCCGCGGCCGAGGTCGGCGACGAAGTTCGGATCGGGCAGGAAATCCCACAACACCTGCTGCGCCTGCGGCGGCCGATACGCGTCGTAGATGCGCAGCGTGAAGCCGGCCTGCGCGGCGACGTCGATCGCGCGACGCAGCGCGGCTTCCGCCGGTTCGAGCAGCAGGCAGTGCGTGTGGCGGTAGATCGGCTTGCCGGTCAGGTTGCGCGCGCTCGCGTAGACGAGATCGATCTCGACGCGATGCGTGGCGGGGGTGATTTCGACGAGGCGGTGAGGGTTCATCGGCGGTCCGGTTTGCTCAGGATTCGAATTGGTCGAACGTGCGCTGCAACTCGCGGTTGCGCGCGACGCGCCGGTCGATCGCCGGACCGAGGCGATCGACCACCGCGGTGATCAGCAGGTTGAACAGGCAGGTGAGCGGCGCGAGCGAATCCCAGAACTGGCCGACGTCGGTCTTCACCTGCAGCAGGTCGGCCGGCCATTCGCGCGCCCACGGGCAATACAGGTCGGTGACCAGCGCGAACGGCTGGCCGCGCTCGGCGGCTGCCTGGCAATAGCGGCGCGCGCTGCGCGAATACGCGCGCGTGTCGGTGACGATGCAGTACGGCCGCTCGAATTCGGAGTTCAGCGAATCGACGTACGAGCCCGACTGGCCGTCGGAATAGAACACGCGCGGGCGCAGGTACTCGAGGTAGCTGCTGAATGCGTTGCTGATGCCGCGCGTCGACTGGATGCCGAGGATGAATACGGCATCGGCATCGGCGATGCGGTTCGCGACCTGCGCGAACACCGGTTCTTCGGCAAGCCGGTACACGTGGCGGATCGCGTCGAGCTCGCGCTCGAGCGACGCGGCGAGCGGGCTGCCGCTGTGATCGCCGTCGCGCGCGTCGGCGGTCGTCGTAGGCGCGGCGGCGGCGCGGCGGTACTCGTCGAGGCGGTCGGTGATCATCCATGGGCGATCGTTGCCGCCGCCGCGCAGTTCGCGTTTCAGGTCGTCGAGGTTCCGGTAGCCGATGCTGCGCAGGAAGCGCCCGACCGAGATGCCGCTGGTGCCGGTCTGCTGCGCGATCTGGTCGGCGGTTTCGAGGCCGAGCCGGTCGAGGTTCGCGAGCATGTAGCTGGCGATGCGTTTCGCGGTCGGCGTCAGCTCGGCAAAGTGCGCTTCGACGGTGTGGGCGAACGTGCAGGTCATCGGCTGTTAGATCGTTGTCATTTGACGATTCGGTGTCATCTATCTGACAAAGCCAAAATCATCGGCGCCAGCGAATAAAAACTATGGGATGACGATTGGCGATAGGGATTTGGCGTACGCGCAACGGCTGGCAGCAACGCGCTGTACGGTGAAAATATTCCTGACAGGGATATTGTGTGTTTATGTCTATCAGAGATAATTTGCGTTTATGCCTGTCAGAGATATACTGCAACGATTGCATCGAGGACGCCCGCCGTGAATCTGATCGTCAATACCGCTGCTCAACTGGGCGAAATCCTGTCGTCCGCGCGTCAGGCCAAGGGGCTGACGCAAGCCGAGGCGGCGGCACGCATCGGCGTCGGCCAATCGCGCCTGTCGTCGCTGGAAACGATCCGCACCGAAAGCCTGTCGCTCAAGCAGTTGCTCGAACTGACCGCGCTGTACGGTCTCGAGCTCAGCATCCGCACGAAGGACGGGCGCGACGCTGCCGACGTCGAGTGGTAATCGATGGGACGCAAATCGCGCAGCCGCGCGCTATCGATCTGGGCCAACGGCGTGCGGGTCGGAATCTGGCGGATTCCCGCGCGCGGCGACATGGAACTGCTGTACGACGCCGGCTGGAAACAGTCGGATGCCGGCCGCCCGCTGTCGCTGTCGCTGCCGTTCGGCATCGGCGCTGCGCCATTGCGCGGCGAACGCGTGAATCACTATTTCGACAATCTGCTGCCCGACAGCGACGCGATTCGGCGCCGGCTTGCGTCGCGGTTCGGCACGGCGACGACCGAGCCCTTCGATCTGCTCGCCGCACTCGGCCGGGACTGCGTCGGCGCGGTGCAGTTGCTCGGCGAGGATGAAACGCCGAGCGGCCATGACCGGATCGACGGTACGCCGTTGTCCGACGACGACGTGGTGCGCGTGCTCGATCAGGCGAGCGGGGCGGCGGGCGGTGCGCAGGACGACGACGACTTCCGCCTGTCGCTGGCCGGCGCGCAGGAAAAGACCGCGCTGCTGTTTCACGACGGGCGCTGGATGCGCCCGCATGGCTCGACGCCGACCACGCATATCCTCAAGTTGCCGCTCGGGCTGGTCGGCAACAAGCGTGCGGATCTGACGACATCCGTCGAAAACGAGTGGCTGTGCCTTGCGATCCTGCGCGCGTTCGGCCTGCCGACGGCGCATGCCGACATCCTGCGTTTCGGCGCACACAAGGTGCTGTCGGTCGCGCGCTTCGATCGCGCGCTGCATCGTGACGGCGGATGGCTGTTGCGCTTGCCGCAAGAGGATTTTTGCCAGGCGCTCGGCGTGCCGCCGCATCTGAAATACGAATCGCAGGGCGGCCCCGGCGTGCCCGATCTGGCCGGCATCCTGCGCCGGTCGGAAACGGCGCAGGCCGACCTCGACACGCTGTTTACCGCGCTGGTGGTGTTCTGGATGCTCGCCGCGCCGGACGGGCATGCAAAGAACTTCAGCCTGCGCCTGCTGCCGGGCGGCCGCTTCCGGCTGACGCCGCTCTACGACGTGATGTCGATCTGGCCGGTCGAGGGGGACGGCGCGAACCAGTGGTCGTGGCACAAGGCGAAGCTCGCGATGGCCGTGCACGGCAAGCGCAAGCACTACGCGATGCGCGACATCACGCGTCGGCACTTCACTGCGATGGCGGAGTATTGCCTGCTCGGCGATATCGCCACGCCGATCGTCGAACGACTCGTAGCGATGACGCCGCACGTGATCGAATCGGTCGGCGCGGCGCTGCCGGCCGGGTTTCCGGCGCGGATCGCCGAACGCATCCTCGGCGGATTGCGCTTCGCTGCGCAACGACTTGCCGACCTGCCGCGGGAGTGACCCGGCCGCCGTCCGGACTCGGCAGCTGAAAGCCGGCGCATTCGCACTTTCGCGTTCCCGTCGATGGCATCGAGCCGCCATCGCGCGGCGCGCATCCCGCTATCTTCTCCTCGACATTCATCGGCTGCTGCATCGCAATAATTACAAAATTAAAGTCGATCAGTTTTATTCATTAATTAAGCTTAATAATTCATTTAATTTTTAGATGAATATGGATTTAACTTGCGTCACGGGATGTTCGATTTTCGATGATTCGAAAACGGCCGGTATTCCGTAATGGGAATTCTCTCGAATGTAAAAATGAAGAGGAAATCATGACGAATCTTTCTCGACGCAGAATGTTGACGAGTACGGTCGGCGCAATTGCCGCCGCGGGCATTGCGGTAACGGCGAAGGCCGCTTCGTTCGGTAACCCGGACAGCCCGCCGGAAGGCGCGGTGAATGCCCGCAACCGCCAGAGCCTGTCCGACCCGGGGCCTAAAAATCCGGCCATCGCCAATCAATTCCCGTCTTTTCAGGATCCGCCGGCCACCGATATCAACGGGATGCCGCTATTCTGGGCGTCTTTCAATAATGCCCATAAACGCATTCAGAATGGCGGATGGGCGCGCGAAGTGACGCAGGACGATTTCGCGATTTCCGAAACCATTTCCGGCGTCAATATGCGGCTGACGCGCGGCGGCATTCGCGAGATGCACTGGCACCAGCAGGCCGAGTGGGCCATCATGCTCGACGGCCGTTGCCGGATCACGGTGCTCGACGAGTTCGGACGGCCGTCGGTGCAGGACGTCAAGACCGGCGATCTGTGGTATTTCCCGCCCGGCCTGCCGCATTCGCTGCAGGGCCTCGGCAGCGACGGCGCCGAATTCCTGCTCGCCTTCGATAACGGTCGCGCGTCGGAATTCAACACGCTGTTGCTGACCGACTGGATCGCGCATACGCCGCCCGACGTGCTCGCGCTGAACTTCGGCGTGCCGGCCGACGCGTTCAAAAACGTGCCGCTCGACAACCTGTGGATCTTCCAGGGCGACGAACCGGGTCCGCTCGCGGACGCCCAGCGCGCGGCGGCCGCGTTGGCCGGTGCGCCGCCGCATCCGTTCGTCTTTTCGCTCGGCGACATGAAGCCGGTCAGGAAGACGCGCGGCGGCGAAGTGCGGATCGCGGACAGCACCAACTTCAACGTGTCGACGACCGTCGCGGCGGCGCTCGTCACCGTGCACCCGGGCGGCATGCGCGAGCTGCACTGGCACCCGAACGCCGACGAATGGCAGTACTACCTGCGGGGCGAAGCGCGGATGACCGTGTTCGACACGGGGCCGAAGGCGCAGACGGCCGACTTCCGCGCGGGCGACGTCGGCTATGTGAAGAAGAGCCTCGGTCACTACGTGCAGAACACCGGCCGCACCGACCTCGTGTTCCTCGAGATCTTCAAGGCCGACCGCTATGCAGAGGTGTCGTTATCCGACTGGCTCGCGCACACGCCGCCGCAGCTCGTCGAAGCGCACCTGAACATCGCGCCGGACGTGATCGCGCAGTTCCCGCGCAATCGCCCCGACGTCGTGCCGCTGTAACGCCGCCAGCGTCCTGCCGTGGCCGGCATGCGGCTTGCTGGCCTGGCGGGCCGAACCCCGAATCGGTCCACTTCATTCGAACGGAATACTCACCATGATTCCTGTCCCGAGCAAAACCGTCGGCGGCTTCGCGCTGAACGGCCGGTCCGCCGAGCCCAGCGACGGCGCGGCGCGCGCCGCGCTGGAAGGGCGCCGCACCGGCGTCGCCGCGCTGCTGCCGTTCGTCGGCCCGGCCGTGATCGCGTCGATCGGCTACATGGACCCCGGCAACTTCGCGACCAACATCCAGGCCGGCGCCGCGTACGGCTACCGGCTGCTCTGGGTCGTGCTGGCCGCGAACGCGATTGCGATGCTGTTCCAGGCGATGTCGGCGAAGCTCGGCATCGTGACCGGCCGCAATCTCGCCGAGCTGTGCCGCGAGCGCTTCCCGGCGCCCGTCGTGTGGGGCATGTGGATCGCGTCGGAGATCGCCGCGATGGCGACCGATCTCGCCGAATTCCTCGGCGGCGCGCTCGCGTTCGGGCTGTTGTGCCACCTGTCGCTGTTCGCGGGGATGATCGCGACCGCGTTCGCAACCTGCGCGATCCTGGCGCTCGAAAAACGCGGCTTCCGGCCGCTGGAGGCCGCGATCGCGACGCTGGTCGGCGTGATCGGCGCGTGCTATCTCGGCGAACTGCTGATCGCGCCGCAGGACTGGCAGGCAGCCGCGTTCCATCTGGTGGTCCCGCAGATTCCGGACCATGCGGCGCTGACGATCGCAGTCGGCATCATCGGCGCGACGATCATGCCGCACACGCTGTATCTGCATTCGGGGCTCACGCAGGATCGCGCAGCGCCGCGCAACGACGCAGAGCGGCGGCGGCTCGTGCGTTTCTCGAACCGCGAGGTCGTGATCGCGCTGGGGCTCGCCGGGTTCGTGAATCTCGCGATGGTGATGATGGCGTCGTCGGCGTTTCACGCGATCGCGCCGGGCATGACCGACATCGGCGACGCCTATCACACGCTGATCCCGGTGCTCGGGCCGGCGGCCGGCGCGCTGTTTCTCGTCGCGCTGCTGACCTCCGGTGTGTCGAGCTCGGTGGTCGGCACGATGGCCGGGCAGGTCGTGATGCAGGGCTTCATCCGCCGCCGCATGTCGATCTGGCTGCGGCGCGCGGTGACGATCGCCCCCGCGTTCGCGGTGGTCGCGCTCGGCTGCGACGTCACGCGCGCGATGGTGGTCAGTCAGGTCGTACTGAGCTTCGTGCTGCCGATGCCGATGATCGCGCTGCTGATGCTGTCGGCGCGCACCGACGTGATGGGCGCTTACGCGATGCGGATGCCGCTGCGGATCGTCGCCGGCGCGGCGACGGTCGTGATCGTCGGGCTGAACGCGTACCTGGTATGGGCGGCATTCAATTGAACGCGATACGGGCGGGCAGCTTGCTGCTGCAGGTCCGGCGCTGCGCGGGCACGGCACGCGCATTTCGCACCACGCGCGGTCGTTGTCGTCGATCACTACGCACGCCGCGTGCCCGCTCCAATGCGTGTGCTCGTCCCGCAACGCGTACCCGGCGTGGTATCCGCGCGATGCCGGTCGTTGAAGATCGCCGCCGCGCGCCGCGCGACGATTACCCGCGCGGCGACGTGGCCGCGCCGGCGGCGACGATTACTTCGCGAGCGTCCGGTACGACACGAGGTCGTTGATCGGCCCGATCTCCGGCCCCGTCGTGCCGGGACGCGTCGCGACCTGCACGACCTTCTCGAACATGATGATGAACGGGGAGTTCGCGAGCACCGCCTTCTGCAGCGCTTCGTAGCGCTGCGCGCGCTTCGCCGGCGACGGCTCCACCAGCGCGGCCTCGGTGTCCTTCGTGAGCTGCGGGATGTCCCAGCTGTTGCGCCACGCGAGCATCTTCGTCTTCGACTGGTCCGAGTTGTCCGGATTCCACGCGAAGCCGCGCGCGTTGCTGTTCGGGTCCATGTAGTCGGGCGACCATTCGCCGATGAAGATGTCGTGCTGGCGTGCGCGGTACTTGCCGATCGCCTGCTTCGCGTCGCCCGGGATCAGCTTCACGCGGATGCCGGCCTGCGCGAAATTCGCCTGCAGCGCCTGCGCGATCTCGATGTACGGGTAATCGTTCGGCATGTCCATCGTCACGTCGAAGCCGTTCGGCAATCCGGCCTTCGCGAGCAGCGCCTTCGCTTTCACGACGTCGAGCTTGTACGGGTTCGATTTCAGCGTGCCGAGGAAGCCTTCCGGCAGGAAGGTCTGGTGGACCTTGTAGGTGGTGCTGACGATGTTGCGCTGAATGCCGTCGTAATCGACGAGCCACTTCATCGCCTGCTGAACGTCGGGCTTCGCGAGGTTCGGGTTCTTCGTGTTCAGGCTCACGTACAGCAGCGCCGACACCGGCCACGACGCGATCCGGATCTTGCCGGCCTTGCTCAATGCGGCGAGGCTGTCGGGGCTCAGGTTGCGCGCGGCGTCGACGTCGCCGTTTTCGAGCAGCAGCCGCTGCGCGGACGCCTCCGGCACGTGGCGCAGCACGATGCGCTTCATCGGATACGGCGTGCGGTACTTGTCGAAACGTTGCAGCACGATGCTCTCGTTCGGCGTCCACTTGACGAGCTGGTACGGCCCGGAGCCCGCATCGTTGGTCCTCAGCCAGCCGCTGCCGAAGTCGTTGCCCTGCTGATGCGACATCAGCAGCTTCTTGTCGAGCACCGACGCCGGGCACGCGCTGAGCACGTTCAGCACGAAGCTCGGTGCGTATTTGCGGTCGGTTTCGAGCACGAAGGTTTGCGGATCGACCGCGCGCACCTTCTGCATCACGTTCGCCTTCGTCAGGCCGAGATCGGCGAGCACGCCGGCCGGGCCCTTGTCGAGCAGCACCGTGCGTTGCAGCGACCACGCGACGTCGTCGGCGCTGACCGGGTTGCCCGAATGGAACGCGACGCCGGGCCGCAGCTTGAACGTGTAGGTCACGCCGTCGGCGCCGACCGTCCACGATTGCGCGATTTGCCCGTCGAAGCGCGTCGGATCCTTCAGGTCGACCCGCACGAGCCGCTCGTAGGTGTTCGCGACGTACTCGGACGGCACCAGCTCGTAGATTTCGCTCGGATCGAGCGTCGTGAATTCGCCGAGCTGGGTGGCGACGACGAAGATGCCGGGCGGCGTCGCGGCCTGCGCCGGCAACGCCGGAACGAGTGCGACGAGCGCGGCGCTGACGAACAGGCGGGACAGCAGATGCTTCATGCGGGCTCCGTGGAAAGGCAATCGTGGTGCGATTCTCTCATCGACGCCGGCCCGGATGAAAATATTCGGCGGTGCGGGCGGACGCTTGCCGCCCGCGCGGCGCTCAGATCGCGCAGCGCGCGATCGCGAAGCGCATCGCTTCCTCCGCCGGCTCGCTGCCCGAGCCGCGCACGACCTTGATCACCGAGCCGTTGGCCGACGGCGTCAGCGTGACGAAGTAGGAGCGCGACCCGACGGTGATGTCGGTCACGCCGTTGTGCTGCGACCGCTCGGTGTCGGACAGGCGGTTGTCGAGGCAGCTCGCGATCGCATAGGCCGGGCGCGCCGACGACACGTAGATCATCGGCGCCGAGCCGGACGAAGCGGAGTCGGACGACGGCGCGGAGCCGCAGGCGGCGAGCAGGGCGGCGGGAAGGAGCAGCAGGAATCGTTTCATGGTCGGGATCGTCGTGCAGGTCGTGTCGGGGCCGGCGAGCGGGGGACGCGAAACGGGCGGCTTCGCGACGAAACCGCCGGCATCGCGCCGACGGTGACGGTCGACACGGCAGGCGGCTGGATTGACGTCGGAGTATACCTGCGGCATACGACGCGAGTTGACTGCTGAAACGATTCGATACAACCGGCGCGGCCGCATCACGTGAGCCGATACGACGGCCCTGGCGTCAGCTCGTCCGGCAGCGGCTCCTGATTCAGCTCGAGCAACGAGCGCTCGATCGTGCGCGCGATCGCATCGAGTGCCAGATGGTTCGGGCCGTCGCCGAACGGCTCGGCGATCGCATGAGCGATCGCGTCGAGCGCGATCAGCGTATAGGCGACGAACACGGTGACGAACGGCGTCGCCGCGCCGATCGAGTCGACCAGACCGAACGGCAGCAGCGCGCAGTACGCATAGATGGTCCGATGCAGCAGCACGTCGTAGGAGAACGGGATCGGCGTCGACGCGATGCGCTCGCAGCCGCTCACCATCGCCACCAGTTCGTCGAGCCGCGCATCGAGCATCCACAGCCGCGTCTCGGCGAGCTTGCCCGCGTCCGCCCGCGCGGCGAACGCGCCGCGCAGTTCATGCACGAGCGCGACCGGCCCGAAGCGCGCGGCGGCGATGCGCGCGCAGGCTTCGTCGTCGAGCCGCGCACGCAGGTCGGCGGCCGGATCGGTGCCGCGCAGCTGATGCTTGAGCGCATAGACGAACGCGACGACCTTGCGCACGAACGCGTGGCGCGCGCCCGCGTCGTCGCCGATCGCGCCGTAGCAGAGCGCCTGCGACACCAGTGTGCGCGTGGCGGTCAGCATGCCGCCCCACAGTTGCCGCCCTTCGCGGTAGCGTTCGTAGCTCGCGTTGTTGCGGAACCCGGCGAAGATCGCGAGCGTGAGGCCGATCAGCGTGAACGGCGTCGGATTCAGCGGCACCTTCTCGCCGAGCACGCGGCCGCCGCCCCACACCGCGACGAGGCTGATCGCGAGCGTCAGCACCAGTTGCGGCAGGATCGTCGGCAGCACCGAGCCGTTCCAGACGAGCAGCATCCGCAGCCAGTGTTCGCGCGGGCGAATGATCATCGCGGCGCTCCGTCAGGCGGCGGCCGCCGCCGGCGCCGCCGCGCGATGCAGCAGCACGGGCACCGACTTCGACGTCGGCGTGTTGCAGACGTCGCCGACGCTGTCGAGCGGCACCAGCGGGTTCGTTTCCGGGTAGTACGCGCCGATGCAGCCGCGCGGGATGTCGTATTCGACCAGCAGGAAGCCGTCGGCGCGGCGCACGATGCCGTCGTGCCAGACGGTCTCCATGTCGACCCATTCGCCGGCCTGCAGCCCGAGCATCGCGAGGTCGTCGCGGTTGACGAACACCACGCGGCGCTGGCCGTATACGCCGCGATAGCGGTCGTCGAGCCCGTAGACGGTCGTGTTGTACTGATCGTGCGAGCGCGTCGTCATCAGCGTCATCAGGCGTTCGCCGTGCAGCGCGCGGGCGCGCTGGATCGGCGTGTCGGCCGGCAGCGCGTGCGCGATGAAGTTCGCCTTGCCGGTCGGCGTCAGCCATTCGCGATCGCGCGACGCGACGCGCAGGTGGAAGCCGCCCGGCCGCGCGATGCGCGCGTTGTAATCGTGGAAGCCGTCGAAGGTCGCCTCGATCGCGTCGCGGATCTTCGCGTAGTCGTCCTTGTACGCGAGCCAGTCGATCGTGCCGCTGCCGAACAGCGCATGACCGAGGTGCGCGACGATCGCCGGCTCCGACATCAGGTTCGCCGAGGCCGGCTGGTTCATCCCGTACGACACGTGCACCATGCTCATCGAATCCTCGACCGTCACGCCTTGCGCTACGCCGTCCTGCAGGTCGATCTCGGTGCGGCCGAGCGTCGGCAGGATCAGCGCGTCGCGGCCGTGGATCAGGTGGCTGCGGTTCAGCTTCGTCGTGATGTGCACGGTCAGGTCGCAGCGGCGCATGCCTTCCCACGTGCGCGGCGTGTCGGGCGTCGCCATCGCGAAGTTGCCGCCGAGGCCGATCAGCACCTTCACGCGGCCGTCGCGCATCGCTTCGATCGTCTCGACGACGTCGTAGCCGTGCGCGCGCGGCGGCGCGAAGTCGAACACTTTGCCGAGCCGGTCGAGGAACGCCTGGGTCGGCTTTTCCTCGATGCCGACCGTGCGGTTGCCCTGCACGTTCGAATGGCCGCGCACCGGGCACAGGCCCGCGCCCGGCCGGCCGATGTTGCCGCGCATCAGCATCAGGTTGGTCAGCATCTGCACGGTCGCGACCGAGTGCTTGTGCTGCGTGATGCCCATTCCCCACGTCGCGATCACCCGTTCGCTGCGCGCGTAGCGCTGCGCGAGCGCGTCGATCTGCTCGTACGGCACGCCGCTTTCGGCGCTCAGCGCGGCCCAGCTTTCGTCGCGCAGATCGGCGGCGAACGCGTCGAAGCCGGCCGTGTGCGTGTCGATGAATGCGGTGTCGAGCACGCGCGGCGTACCGGCGGCGCGTGCGGCGTCGTCGAGTTCGAGCACGCGCTTCGCGATGCCCTTGAGCAGCGCGAAATCGCCGCCGATGGTCGGCTGGATGAACGTCGAGGCGATCTTCGTGCCCGACATCGTCAGCATTTCGAGCGGGCTTTGCGGATCGGCGAAGCGCTCGAGGCCGCGCTCCTTCAGCGGGTTGATCGACACGATGGTCGCGCCGCGCTTCGCGCATTCGCGCAGCTCGCCCAGCATGCGCGGATGATTGGTCGCCGGGTTCTGGCCGAAGATCAGCAGCAGGTCCGCATGCTCGAAATCGTCGAGCGTGACGGTGCCCTTGCCGACGCCGACCGACGCCGGCAGCCCGCGGCTCGTCGCCTCGTGGCACATGTTCGAGCAATCGGGGAAGTTGTTGGTGCCGTACCGCCGTACCAGCAGCTGATACAGGAACGCGGCCTCGTTGCTCGCGCGCCCGGACGTGTAGAACGCGGCCTGGTTTGGGTCCGGCAGCGCGCGCAGGTGGCGCGCGATCAGCGCGAACGCGTCGTCCCAGGCGATCGGCACGTAATGATCGGTCTGCGCGTCGTACACCATTGGATCGGTCAGCCGGCCGTGCTGCTCGAGCTCGAAATCGGATTGCTCGAGCAGTTCGGTGACCGTGTGCGCGGCGAAGAACGCGGGCGTCACGCGCTTGCTGGTCGCTTCGGCGGCGACCGCCTTCACGCCGTTCTCGCAGAATTCGAACGTCGACGCGTGCTGGCGGTCCGGCCACGCGCAGCCGGGGCAGTCGAAGCCGTCCGGCTGGTTCTGGCGCAGCAGCGTGCGGTAGTTGCCGCCGGCGACCTTCTCCTTGATCAGGTTGATCGTGACGGCTTTCAGCGCGCCCCAGCCGGCGGCCGGGTGCGTATATGGTTCGATGCGCGCGGTGGCGGTTTTCTTTTTCATGATGCGTGTGTCGGGGTTGGTGCGTGCAGGGTACGCGCGGCGCCGTGACCGCTGTGTGTACACCTTCTCATATCAAAAAAGAGTACAGTTGCGGCCATTCGGGCCGTACGAGTCATTCGGGCCCGCGACGGCATCGTTGAAGGGAAGCTGAAAGGAGCGCGCGTGAAGCGATACGAACGACTCGCCGACGATCTCCAGGCGCAGATCGAGCGCGGCGTGTACCGGCCCGGCGAGCGCATTCCGTCGGTGCGGCAGGCGAGCCGGCAGCAACAGCTCAGCGTGACGACCGTGCTGCGCGCGTACCTCGTGCTGGAAAGCCGCGGGCTGATCGAAAGCCGGCCGCAGTCGGGCTATTTCGTGCGCGCGCGGGCCGCCGCGCCGGCCGACGCCGAGTTGCACGTGTCGACGCCGGCCGCCGAGCCGTCGGCCGTCGACGTGAGCCGGCTCGTGCTGTCGACGCTGCGCTCGATCGCGCGCGACGACGCCGTGCCGCTCGGCTCACCGTATCCCGACGCGTCGCATTTCCCGGTGCAGCGTCTCGCGCGCTACGCCCAGGCGATCGGGCGGCGCCGCACGCGCTGGGGCGTGATCGACGACTTGCCGCCCGGCAACCAGGAGCTGATCCGCCACATCGCGCGGCGCTATGCGGAGCGCGGCGTCGCGGTCGAGCCCGGCGAGATCGTGGTGACGATCGGCGCGACCGAAGCGATCAACCTGTGCCTGCAGGCCGTCGCGAAGCCGGGCGACACGATCGCGGTGGAGTCGCCGACCTTTTACGCGATGCTGCATGCGATCGAGCGGATGGGGATGCGCGCGCTCGAAGTGCCGACGCACCCGGGCGACGGCATCGATCTCGATGCGCTCGCACGGATCCTGGCGAGCGAGCGCATCGCCGCGTGCATGGTGATGCCGAATTTCCAGAATCCGCTCGGCTTCGAGATGTCCGACGCGCGCAAGCGCGCACTCGTCGAGCTGCTCGCGCAGCACGGCGTGCCGGCGATCGAGAACGACGTCTATCACGAGCTGCATTTCGGCGATACGACGCCGAGCGCGCTGAAGTCGTACGATCGCGACGGGCTCGTATTGCATTGCGCGTCGTTCACGAAGAGCCTGTCGCCGCGCTACCGGATCGGCTGGGCGATGCCGGGCCGCTATCGTGACCAGGTCGAGAAGCTCAAATTCCTGAACACGCTCGCGACGCCCG
This sequence comes from Burkholderia sp. B10, assembly GCF_004368385.1. NCBI lineage: Bacteria > Pseudomonadati > Pseudomonadota > Betaproteobacteria > Burkholderiales > Burkholderiaceae > Burkholderia > Burkholderia sp. B10. The sequence goes on from NZ_PQMX01000026.1 coordinate 33,212, forward strand.
CCATCGAGCAACTCGCGATTGCCGAATACCTGAAGTACGACGGCTACGATTTCCATCTGCGGCGCATGCGCAAGCAGTATGCGCAGCAGGCGAGCGTGATGAGCGCGATGGTGCGGCGCTTCTTCCCCGAGGGCACGCGGCTGTCGCAACCGCGCGGCGGCTACGTGCTGTGGGTCGAGCTGGCGCCACAGGTCGACGCGATGAAGCTGTATGCGCTCGCGCTCGCGCAGCGCATCACGGTCGGGCCCGGCCATATGTTCTCGGCGAGCGGCAATTACCGGCACTTCATCCGGCTCAACTACAGCTACCCGTGGTCGCGGCAGATCGAGGAGGCGTTGAAGGTGCTCGGCCGGCTTGCGGCCGAATGCGCGGTGCGGTGAGCGGCGGGATGAGCGCGCGCTGTGCCGCGCCGCGCGATGGCGGGCGGCGGCCCGTTGCCGGCCGCTGCGTCGAACCTCAGCGCGTGCCGCCGGGCGGCCGTTCGCCCGCACCGCTTGCCCGCAGCGGCAGCCGCAGCGCCGTCGCGAAGCTCGCCGCATGCAATGCGCACAACAGGCCGAAGGCCCACGCGTACGCGACGCTCGGCGAGCCGCTCGTCGCCGTCTCGACGTGCAGCCGCCACGCGAGAAACAGCGTACAGAGCGTCGTGAAGGTCGGCCCGCCGAGGCGCTGCACGATATTCAGCGACGTCGTCGCCATCGGCAGGCTGCGCCGTTCGACCGACGCATACGCGGCGGAAATCGACGGCGTGCCGATCGCGCTCTGACCCATCCCGCGCAGAAACAGCGCGGGCATCAGCACGTCGCGATCGAAGCCGTGCAACGCGAGGTACGCGAACGGCAGCGTCGCGATCAGCGCGAGCAGCGCGCCGGCGGCGGCGACCCGCCGCACGCCGAACCGGCTCGTCAGCGCGCCCATCGACGGATAGGTGACGAGCATGCCGAGCCCGAGCGGTGCGAGCAGCCAACCGATCTCGCCGGGCGAGCGGCCGCACGCCTGGATCAGAAACACCGGAATCAACATCTGGCCCGCGTAGACCGCGCCGTTCGACAGGAACTGGGTGGCGGCGGCCGCGCCGAACACGCGCGAGCGAAACAGCGCGACGTCGATCAGCGCCCGTTCGCGCAGGCGCCGCTCGACACGCAGGAACGCGGCGAGCAGCAGCATCGCGGCCGCGACGGCGGCGATGCCGGGCGCCGCTTCGATCCGCTGCGCGCCGTACAGGAACAGCACGAGCGCCGGCGACAGCAGCGCGAGGCCGACCCAGTCGAGCGCGCGGCGCTGCGTCTCGTCGCGGTCGGCGGGCAGCAACCAGACGGCGAGCCCGAGCGCGAGCACGCCGACCGGCAGGTTCACGAGAAACAGCCAGCGCCACGAGGCGTGCTGCAGGACCGCGCCGGCGACGACCGGGCCGAGGAGCGGTGCGAGCAGAACCGGCACCGCCGCATAGCCGATCACGCGCGCCATCTGCTGGCCGGCCGCGCGCGCGATCATCATTTGCGCCATCGGCGCGAGCAGCCCGCCGCTGACGCCCTGCAGCACGCGGAACGCGATCAGCGACGCCGCCGACCACGCGAGCCCGCACAGCGCCGACGTCAACATGAACGCGGAGAAACACCACAGGTACAGCGCCTTCGCGCCGATGCGCCCGACCAGCCAGCCGTTCAGCGGCAACACCAGCGTGAGCGCGAGCAGGTAGCCGCTCGTCACCCATTGGATCGTCGACAGGCTCGCGTGCAGGTCGGTCGCGAGGCTCGACAGCGAGACGTTGACGATCGTCGCGTCGAGCTGCGACAGCAGCGCGCCGAGCGTCGCGACCGCGCTGACTTTCCAGACCGTCGGATCGAGCGGGGCGGCCGGGCGGTTCTCCACCGGCTGCGCGTGTCGCTCGCTCACGCGTCGCGGCGCGCGAGCAGCGCGACGATGTCGCGCGTCGAACCCGTTTCGCCGAGGCGCGGAAACACCCGTTCGACGCTGTTCGCGTGCGCGTCGGCGCTGAGGTCGGTCATCGCGTCGACGGCGAGCGTCACGTTGTAGCCGAGGTCGTATGCCTGCCGCGCAGTCGATTCGACGCCGATGCTGGTCGCGATCCCGGCGAGCACGATCTGCGTGACGCCGGCGGCTTTCAGGTACGCGTCGAGATCGGTCGCGGTAAACGCGCCCCAGGTGTGCTTCGTCACGACATGGTCGCCCGGCTGACGGTCGAGCTCGGGCAGCAGTTCGGTCCAGTCGGGTGGCAGCGCCGCGGTGCGCGGCGGTTGTTGCGTGCGGCCCGGTGCGCCGCCCGCGACGTTGACGAGCACGACCGGCAGGCCGCGGCCGCGGAACGCGTCGAGCAGTTCGCGCGCGTGCGCGATCACCGTGGCGCTCGGATGGCAGGCCGGCAGCGCGACGATGCCTTTTTGCAGATCGATGACGACGAGCGCCGTGTTCGGGTCGAGCCGGGTCGTGCTCATGGTGTCGATGCTCCGTGAAGGGGACGATGGAACGCATGCGCGCGACGGCCGCGCGGCATGCGGGCGGCGGTCATTGCTCGCCGAGACGCCGGATCAGCGCGATCGCGTCGGCGAGCGTGCGCATTTCGTCAGGTTCGAGCTTGCCGATCGCGGCGCCGAGCCACGCGTGCTTCGCCGCGTTGCGCTTGCGCCGCGCTTCGCGGCCGGCCGCGGTCAGCAGGAACAGGATTTGTCGGCCGTCGGTCGGATGCGGCTCGCGTTCGACGAGCCCGTCTTCCTCGAGGCTCGCGAGGATCGCCTTCATCGACTGCGGCTTCATGGCCTCGGCGCGCGCGAGCTCGGCGGTCGTCATCGGGCCCTGTCGTTCGAGCCGCGCGAGCGCGCTCGTCTGCGACATGCCGAGCCCTTCGGAGTCGATTTCGGAGCGCAAACGGCGGATCAACTGGCCGACCGCGAGCGTCAGGTCGGTGGCGACGGTGTCGGCGGTAACGCCGGGTGTGCGTGGCGGATTCATGCGGCCAAGCATAGAACACGACAGGCTAACTTGCAAGTTTGACTGTCGATATGGGGCGGCATGCGGCTACGAGTTGAGGCAAACGAGAGGGCGTCGCGTCGCGGCTTTGAATCGGCGAGACGCGCCGCTACCCGCCCGCGGGCGGCGCAACGGGCACGACGTCGGGGTACTTCGGCGATGCATGCTCGTGGAGCAGGTCACCGAGATATTGGGCGAGTTCATCTGCCGCGAGCGTCGCCGGAATCTGCAGGCCGGCCGACCTGCGCTTGCCGTCGGCGCCGAGATCGAACACGCGCCAGCCGTCGCCTGTGCGGACGACGGCAAGCAGGCGGCCGAACGCGTTGAACCGGTACTCATGCTCCATCGCATCGCTCCTGCGCCGGAAGAGCGGCGCTTACTGAATCGAGCAGCTCAGCCAGCGATGGATTTTCAGCGCATCGCTGGACACGCCCGCGCGCGTCGGCGCGCCGAGCAGCACGATGGTTTCGCGGCGCCCGTGCACGCGCGTGCGCATCACGACGCCATGCCCCGATTCGTTGATGAAGCCGGTTTTCTGCAAACGGATCGGCAGCCGGCCGTAGCGCACCAGCGGATCGGAATTCACGTACAGCAGCTCGCCGTCGCCGGCTTCGATGGTCGTCGACGTGTCGGTCGAGAAATAGCGGATCAGCGGGTCGTGCGCGGCGGCGCCGACGAGCCGCGCGAGATCCTCGGCGGTCGATACGTTGTGCGGCGACAGTCCGGTCGGTTCGCGGAAATGCGTCGCGCGCATGCCGAGCTGGCGCGCTTTGCGGTTCATCGCGCCGACGAAGGCGGCGCGGCCGCCCGGATAATCGCGGCTCAGCGCGGCGGCCGCGCGGTTTTCCGACGACATCAGCGCGATATGAAACATCTGCCGGCGCGACAGTTCGGCGCCGACCGGCAGCCGCGAGCCGGTGAACTTGATCGTGTCGCGATCGCGTGTCGTGACGCGCAGCACGCCGTTCAGCGGCCGGTCGGCATCGCGGGCGACGAGCGCGGTCATCAGCTTCGAGATCGATGCGATCGGCCGCACCGTGCGCGCGTTGCGCGCGAGCAGCGGCGTGCCGGAGTCGACATCGACGACGTACGCGGCGCGCGAGTGCAGTGTGCGCACGGCGCGCGGCGTGTAGCCGCAGCTTGCGAGCAGGCGTGGCGGTTCGATGCGACGCGGGCGGTTCGCGTTCGTGCGGGGCTTGCGATGCGTGCCTTTGGCGCGGCGATGCTGCGGCGCGGGCGCCGCGTGATGCTTGACCGGATGGTGCGTGACGCGCGGCCGGCGGTGCTTGATGGCCTTGTGCGCGCGATGCGCGGCCTTGCTCTTGACGACTTTGGGATGCGCGTGCGTCGACGCGGTCCGATGCGCGTTCGCGGCCGACGCATTGGCCGCGAACGCGAGCGTCACGAACGACAGCGCGATGATCAGAGGGGTGCGGGCGCGGCGCAGGCGCGCGATGAGGCCGATCAAGCGAAGTACTCCTTCTCGCGTGCGCGACGGCAGCGCGAAACACGTGGACAGTGGACGGGAGCGGGAAATTATACGGTCGATCGCAGGGCGATGACGATCGATGCATGCGGGTTCGTGAGGGTTCCTGCGATGCGTCGCGGCCGATCGGAGCGGAACGTGCGAGGTAATCGTCGGCGACGTCAGCGCGGCCAGTGTCGCCGCGACACGACCGCGAAGCTGAGCGCGATCGCACCCGTGACGCGTTGCGGCGGCGCGTCGTCGGGCACGTCGCCGAAGCGCACGCGGCGGCCGCGGCCGCCCGCGCGCGCCGCGCGCCGCTCGTTCGCTGTCGCGTCGGCGTCGGGCTTTGCTGCGGATTCGCCGACGACCGCCGTGTCGGATGAATGATCGGCCGCGCATGCGGCCGCAGGATCGAAGGTCATCGCGGTATGTTCAAGGAAGGGCATGTGCGTATTGAACGCCATCGGATTCGATCAGTAAAATGAATGTTTTGATCGATTGGATTCCTTCGAAGAATGGAATTGAAACTGCTGCGCACCTTCCTGACGGTCACCGAGCTGAGTCATTTCAGCCGTGCGGCCGACGCGCTGCACATGAGCCAGCCGGCATTGAGCAAGCAGATCGGTGCGCTCGAGGCGAGCCTCGGCGGCCGGCTGTTCGAGCGCGGGCGTCACGGTGCAGAACTCACGGCGTTCGGCGAGCGCTTCCTGCCCGATGCGCAGGCGCTCGTGCACGATGCCGACGAGATGCTCGCGCGTGCGCGCGAGGTCACGAGCGGCCAGCGCGGGCAGTTGCGGCTCGGCATCTGCCTGTCCGTGCTGACGCTCGTGCCGAAGCTGATCGCGGAATTCCGGCGGTTCAATCCGGGCATCGCGATCACGCTGAGCGACCTGTCGTCGTCCGAGCAGACGCGCCGGCTGCGTTCCGGCAAGCTCGATGCCGGCTTCCTGCGCTTGCCGGCCGACGAAGGCCTGTCTTCGTTCAGGGTGACCGACGAGGCGCTCGCGCTCGCCGCGCCGCCGCATCTCGGCTTCAAGCGCGTGCCGACCGATCTCGACGCCCTCAACGAAATCGGCTTCATCGCGCTGCAGCGTGCGCGCGGCCCCGGCCTCGCCGCGCAGATCGAGCAGTGGTGCGGTGCGCGGCGCTTCGTGCCGCACGTCATGCAGCAGGCGGAAGACGTGCAATCGGTCCTCACGTCGGTCGCGGCCGGCGTAGGCGTTGCGTTCATCCCGTCGAGCGCGCAATATCTGCTGCGCGATGCGACCGTGCTGCCGCTCGCCGGTCGCGACGCGAAATGGCGCGTCGGCCTGGCGTGGTTGTCCGGCCGCGACGATCCCGTGACCACGCGCTTCGTGTCGTTCATGCGCGCGGCGTTGAAGGGCGCGTGAGCGCACGCAGCGCGTCCGCCACGCACCTGCTGCCTGAATGCCGGTCGGCACCGGCGCACCGATCTCGATCCATGACTTCAGAACCTGACGACTCCCCGCTGGACCCCGCGCTCGTGGCGACGCTCGCGACGCTGAACGAGGCCGCGCACGCGCCGTCCGGCGGTACGTGGTCGCTGCCGAAGATCGCGAAGCGCGCGCAGTTGCCGATGAGCATGCTGCGTCGCGTGCTGACGCAGCTCGACGCGGCCGGGATCACCGCGACGACGTTGAACGACGACGGCACCGGCCGCGCCGCGTTGACCGACGAGGGCCGCGTGCTCGCCGCGCAGCTGTTCGGCGCGAACGATGCGCGATAAAAAGCGGGCCGCCCGAAGGCGGCCCGCTGCGCTACGTTCGACGCGGTTCAGAACCACTGCTTGTAACGGCGCACATAGAGCGTCTTGACGATCTGCGCGAGCAGGATGTAGCCGGCCATCGTCGCCGCGAGCCACAGCCAGTACGTGCCGGGCAGATGCATGAAGCCGAGCGCGTCCGCGAACGGCGAGAACGGCAGCCAGCAGCCGACGGCGATCGCGGTGAACGTCGACAGCAGCACCGGCAGCGCGGCCGTGCTCTGCAGGAACGGGATCTTCTGCGTGCGCAGCAGATGCACGACGAGCGTCTGCGAGACGAGGCTCTCGATGAACCAGCCCGAGTTCATCACGATCTGGCCGCCCGCGCCGCCGTGCAGGTGATACATCGCGCCGGCGCCGAACACGGTCCACATCAGCACGTAGGTCGTGATGTCGAACACCGACGACGTCGGCCCGACCCACAGCATGAAGCGGCCGATGTTGCCGGCCTCCCACTTGCGCGGCTTCTTGAGGAACTCGGGGTCCATCCGATCCCACGGCAGCAGCATCTGCGACGTGTCGTAGATCAGGTTCAGCACCAGCATCTGGGTCGCGAGCATCGGCTCCCACGGCAGGAACGCACTCGCGACGAGCACCGAGAACACGTTGCCGAAGTTCGAGCTGGCCGTCATGTTCAGGTACTTGAGGATGTTGCCGAAGGTCTCGCGGCCCTTGATCACGCCTTCCTCCAGCACCATCAGGCTCTTTTCGAGCAGGATGATGTCGGCGGTCTCCTTCGCGATGTCGGCGCCGCTGTCCACCGAGATGCCGACGTCGGCGTCGCGCAGCGCCGGCGCGTCGTTGATGCCGTCGCCGAGGAAGCCGACCGTATGGCCGTTCGCCTGCAGCGCGCGGACGATGCGCGCCTTCTGCAACGGCGTGAGCTTCGCGAACACCGTCGTGCGTTCGACGGCCTGCGCGAGCGTCGCGTCGTCGAGCCCATCGATGTCGGCGCCGAGCAGCGGCGTGCCCGGCTGCAACCCGACCTGGCGGCAGACCTTGATCGTGACGGTCGCGTTGTCGCCCGTCAGCACCTTCACCGCGACGCCGTTTTCGCGCAACGCGGCGAGCGCCGGCGCGGCCGATTCCTTCGGAGGATCGAGAAACGTCAGGAAGCCGCGCACGACGAGGTCGCGCTCGTCGGCGGTGCGGTACTGCTCGCGTTGCTCGGCGGGCGGGATCGCGCGCGTCGCGACCACCAGCACGCGGAAACCGTCGTCGTTGTACGCGCTCGCCTGTTCGAGCAGCCGCTCGCGCGCGACGCTGTCGAGCGGACGCACGCCGTGCTCGTCCTGCACGTGGGTCGACACCGCGAGCATTTCCTCGACCGCGCCCTTGCAGATCAGCAGATGCGCGCCATGCGCATCGCCGACGACGACCGACAGGCGGCGCCGCACGAAGTCGAACGGCAGTTCGTCGATCTTCGTGTAGCCGTGCGGCTTCACACGGTCGCCGAGCTCGTCCGCGCGCGCGACGATCGCGACGTCGATCAGGTTCTTCTGGCCGCTTTGATGGAAGCTGTTGAGCCAGCCGAGCCGCAGGATGTCCTCGTCGCGCCGTCCGGCCAGGTCGAGATGGTGCTCGAGGATGATGCGGTCCTGCGTGAGCGTGCCCGTCTTGTCGGTGCACAGCACGTCCATCGCGCCGAAGTTCTGCACCGAGTTCAGCCGCTTCACGACGACCTTGCGGCGCGCCATCGCGATCGCGCCGCGCGCGAGATTCGCGCTGACGATCATCGGCAGCATTTCGGGCGTGAGGCCGACGGCCACGGCGAGCGCGAAGGTCAGCGCGCTCAGCCAGTCGCCCTTGGTCAGTCCGTTGATCATGAACACGACCGGCACCATCACGAACATGAACTTGATCAGCAGCCAGCTCACGCTCGCGACGCCGCGATCGAAGCTCGTCTCGATGCGCTTGTGGCTCACCACGTTGCGCGCGAGCGTGCCGAAGTAGGTATCGTCGCCGGTCGCGACGACCACGGCCGTCGCGGTGCCGCTGACCACGTTGGTGCCCATGAAGCAGACGTTCTCGAGATCGAGCAGCGACGTCGACGCGGCGGGCGGCGTGTCATGCGGCGCGCCGGCCGCAGCCGGCGCATGTGCTTGCGCCGACTTGCCGGCGACCGCGCCGAGCGTGTCGTACTTCTCGACCGGCAGCGCTTCGCCGGTCAGCACGGCCTGGCTGATGAACAGGTCGCGCGACGTGATCAGGCGCACGTCGGCGGGGATCATGTCGCCGGCCGACAGATGCACGATGTCGCCGACCACCACGTCGCGCATCGGCACGTCGCGGCGCGTCGGCTCGCACGTGTCGGTCGCCGCGCGCTGCACGGTGGCCGTCGTTCGCACCATCGCCTTGAGTTTCTCGGCGGCGCGCAGCGACCGGAATTCCTGCACGAAGCGCAGCAATGCGCTGATCGTCACCATCGCGAGCAGGATCGTCATGCCGACGTAGTCGCGATCGTCGGGCGCCGCGAACCAGACGTCGGTGCAGAAGCTGATCGCGGCGAGCACCAGCAGCACGTAGACGAACGGATTGTGAAACGCGTGCAGCAACTGGCGCGTCCAGTGCGGCGGCTTGTCGTGCGCGATTTCGTTGGGGCCGTGGTGCTGCAGCCGGTCGGCGGCCTGGCCGTGCGTGAGGCCGCGTGCACCGGTACGCAGCGCCTCGAAGGTCTGCTCGAGCGGACGGCCGGCTTCCTGCGCGATGCGCATGATGCGCGGTTCGTTCTGCCGGCCGTTGCCGGCGCCGACGAAGCCGCGCTGCGGGTTCCTGGATGGGTTTCGTTGTGTCATGACTCGCTCCTGGCGCATGCGGCGGCGCGCCGGGAGCGGTCGCGACGTTATCGACGCGCGAACGCTTCCCGCCGCGTCGCGACACGCGCGATCGGCTGTGGATCGGAAAAGGGGGAAACGCTCGCCGGCGCGGCGACTGCGCGCGCAGAGCCGATGCGCGACGCCGCACCGGCGAGCGGTAATCGACTACTGTCGTCTGCGTTCATCTGCGCTCCTTCGGTCGTGGATGGGCGGCACGAGCGATCGGCGGCCGCGCACGCGAGCGTGCGCACGGCCGGTCGGCACGTGAATGAAATACGCGCGGCAGCGCGCAGTGCGTCGCGCGAATGCACGCGCGCGTCAGCGTGGCGCTGCGCGGCGACGCGCTTCGGCGTCAGCGAAAAATCGGGCGGGGATTCTGGCCGGTCAGGCCGGAAGGACGCCGCATCCTGCTGTCCAGGGATGCGGCAGAAGACGAGGCTCTGCGCGTTTCCTCAGGCAGCAGTCGGGTTGGTCGACGACCAACTACAACTCGCATCGGTGTTCACGGAACACTCCATGTAATCAGACGGGGGCGATGGTAATGGTTCGTTGCGCGAAGCGTCAACCCTTTACCCGCTTTACCCGCGTTTTTACGGCGTTTTCATCGATGCATCGGCGTGCAGCCGCAACTCGCGGCGATGAAAAAACGCGCGCACGCCGGGCCGGCATGCGCGCGTTCGTGTCGCGGCGACGCAGCGCTTATTGCGCGGCGGCCGTGACGGCCGCGCCCGCATCGGCGATACCGGCGCCGGCCGGCAGGGCGGTGCACGACGTCGTGGCGGCGGGCAGCATCGCCGCGCGTGCGCCGCCTTGCAGCTTCTGCTGAATCTGCGCCGGCGTGAGGTTGCCGTTCACCGCCAGCATCAGCGAGACGATGCCCGACACCTGCGGCGTCGCGAGGCTCGTGCCGCTCGCGGTGCCGTACGAGTCGGCACCCGGCACGGTCGTGCCGCTGTTGGCGGTCGACAGGATGCCCACGCCCGGCGCGCTCAGCGAGACGTCGGCGCCGAAGTTGCTGAACGATGCGCGCCGGCCGGTGGCGTCGGTTGCGCCGACGCTGATGACGCCGCGGCAGTTCGCCGGCTGGTCGAGGCCGGTCGACAGGCCGTCGTTGCCGGCGGCCACGACGACCGTCACGCCCTTCGCATTCACGTCGTCGATCGCCTGCTGGAACGTCGTGCTGCACGCACCGACGCCGCCGAGGCTCAGGTTGATGACCTTCGCGGGCGTCGGATTCGTCGGCACGCCGTTGACCGGAATGCCGGCCGCCCAGCGCATCGCGTCCGCGATGTCGCTGGTCGTGCCGCCGCACTTGCCGAGCACGCGCACCGGCAGGATGCGGCCGAGCCACGACACGCCCGCCACGCCGATCCCGTTGTTCGCGCCGGCGCCGATCACGCCCATCACGCGCGTGCCGTGCCAGCTGCTGTTGTTCGGTTCGCTCGCGCAGTGGTAGTACGGGCCGGTCGCGTCGTCGAGTTCCTGCTGCGTGACCCAGTCGCCCGGGTCCGTCGCGTCGTTGCTGCGCGCCTGGCCGTTGTTGCTGGTGTTGGCGTTCGAGATGAAGTTGTAGCCCGGCAGCAGGTTCGCGACGAGATCGGGGTGCGGCCGGTAGCCGGTGTCGAGCACCGCCGTGACGACGGTCGGCGCGCCCTTGGTGCGCGTCCATGCGGGCGGCGTGTTGATGCCGACCGCCGGGTCGGACAGATACCATTGCTGGCTGTACGAGGGGTCGCTCGGCGTGTCGCGGACGTGCATCGGGTGATCCGGTTCCGCGTAGTCGACGTCGCTGTCGGCCGCGAATGCGGCGGCCAGTGCGGCCGCGTCGTCCGATGCGATGCGCTGACCGATCGACAGGACGGCCGCCCCGTTCGCCAGCGTGCGCTCGACCTGCACGTTCAGCGACGTCGTCGCGGCCGCATAGGCACGCGCGGCGCCGGTGGTCGTCGGCGCGCTCCAGCGCGTCATCGAGCGCTGGATCACCGCGTCGAGCCGCGTGCCGACGTCGAGCGCGGCCATCGCGCGCGTTCCCGTCGACGGCTTCAGCCGGACGATCAGATGATCGACAGGCGGCTCGGTCGGCGCGACCGTTTGCGCGGCCATCTGCACCGCGGCCTGCTGGGCCGCACAGGTGGTGCCGTTGGTCGGCGCGGGCGCGGGCGCCGGAGCAGGTGCGGGAGCCGGCGTCGGCGCGGGGGCCGGCGCTGCGGTCGCCGGGCTCGAGCCGTCGCCGCCACCGCCGCCGCAGCCGGCGATGGGGAGCAGGGCGGCTGCCGACAACATGCCGGCGAGCACGCGCGCGTGAGCGGAGCGGGCCAGTGCGAAATCGAAACGATTGGCTCTCATGGTGAAACTTCGTCCTCGTGGATAACCGTCGTGCCGGCGGTAGTGCATGGTCCGGCCGATGCCGGATCTGGTCTTTTTTGTCTGGCGATTGCAGCGGCTTGCTGCGAAGCGCCATGCATTGGGTAACGGCCGTCCAGCGGGGTTCTTGAGTATGTTTTGGTAGAAAAGGCAGCGTTTGCGCAAACGATTTCGTTGCTGCATCGCAGCGGTGTTTGCGATTCCTGTCGGGCCGCGCGCTCGCCCGTGCGCGACCGGATGCGCTGCGGCGGCCCTGATGACGGAGAGGACGAGGTTTGCGCGCCACGGCAACGCTCGCGCCCGCGCGGCGGGCCGCCGGCTCGACGCGTCACTACGCGTTGGCCGATGCGGCGCGAATATTGTCGGGCGTAGGATCGCGATTCGATCAACGTTTCGTCAGGAGAAAAGCATGGATCGCCGCTTTCGTTGGCTGGCCCTCGTGCTGGCCGGTGCGCTGGCCGGCGCCGCGCACGCGCAGGCGCTGACCGGCACGCTGAAGAAGATCAAGGACACCGGCGTCGTGTCGCTGGGTATCCGTGAATCGTCGGTGCCGTTCTCGTATTCGGACAACCAGCAGAACAACATCGGCTACTCGCGCGACATCGCGGCGCGCATCATCGACGCGCTGAAGGCCGAATTGAAGGCGCCGAACCTGACGGTGAAGGAGATTCCGATCACGTCGCAGAACCGCATTCCGCTGCTGCAGAACGGCACGATCGACTTCGAATGCGGATCGACGACCAACACGCTGGAGCGCCAGAAGCAGGCCGCGTTCTCCAACAGCATCTTCTTGTACGGGATCCGCTTCAGCACGCGCAAGGATTCCGGCGTGAAGGACTTCGCGGATCTGGCCGGCAAGACCGTCGCGACGACGGCCGGCACGTCGGACGAGCGGCTGCTGCGCAAGCTCAACGAAGAGAAGGCGATGAACATGACGATCATCAGCGCGAAGGACCACGCCGAAGCGTTCATGAACGTCACGACCGGGCGTGCGGTCGCGTTCGTGATGGACGAGCCGCTGCTGTACGGCGAAATCGCGAAGGATCGCAATCCGGGCGCCTACACGGTGGCGGGCACGCCGCTTGTCCACGAAAACTACGCGTGCATGCTGCGCAAGGACGATCCCGCGTTCAAGCAGCTGGTCGATCGCGTGATCGCGCAGTTGCAGACCTCCGGCGCGGCCGAGCAACTCTACGACCGCTGGTTCATGCAGCCGATACCGCCGAAGGGCGTGAGCCTGAACTACCCGTTGTCGCCCGAGATGAAGCAGCTGTTCAGAAACCCGACCGATCGCGCGCAGTACTGAGCAGGCCGCGGCGACACGGTTGCAAACGAAAACCGCCGGCGCGGCGGCCGGCGGTTTCGGTTTTGTTTTTGTGCGGGGTTGCTCGCGTCAGGCCTTGATCTCCGGCCCGCGCGCCGCGGGCCTGGCCGGCGCCGACGGTGCAGGCGCGACCGTACGTGTGGACGGCTGCGCCGGCACGATCACGACGACCGGCTCCGGCATTGCCCACATCGGCATCGCGAAGCCGACGGGTTGCGGCGCCGGCATCGCGAACAGGTTGGCGAGCGCGGCGTGCTGCAGCGCCATCATCTGCTGCATGGCGGCCATCTGCGCCTGAGCGGCCTGCATCCGGTACTGCGCGGCCTGCATCTGCCGCCATGCGGTTGCGGGCGCCACGTCGCCCGACGTCGACGACGTCTGCATCTCGAAGCTCGCGCCGCCATGCGGGCTGTGCCAGCTCCACGTGCTGACCTTCATCGGGCCGAGCGCCGTCTGGACGACGCGCGTATCGGCCTTGACCGGCACGGCCTGCCCATCGACGTTGACGAACACCGGTTGTGCGGCCGGCGCCTGCGCGGCTTGCCCGGCGATCGCGAGCACGGGCATCAGCGCTACCGCGCCTGCCGCCATATACGAACGGAATCGCATATTCGTATCTCCATCAAACGATACTGATCGAATCAACATTGAACGAATCGTGCGGCTCACGGACGGAGCCATCGGCGACTATGCGTGGGTCGGCTTAAAACAGGATTAAAACCGCGGCGTAGCCGGTCGGATGGACGTAGGCGGGACGCTGCAGCCGACGCCTGCAACGCCGAGCCGACAGCTCGCAACGTCCAGCCGACAGCTCGAAGCTCGAAGCTCGCGGTGCACGGCGCACCGTGCCGCCATGCCACCGGCGCCCATGTCCCCCCGCGCCGCCGCCCCATTCAACCTCTCCCGCGCCAGGGGATTCCGGCCGGCGCGCGCAACAAAGGGCACAATAGGCGCTTCGCCGCGCACGGCTGTTCGCTATCCGAACGCGCCGGCATGCAGCGATGCCGCCGCCCGTATCCTTCCCGCCCGTCATGAACGCCTCGCTCACTTCCGCGCGCGAATCGAATTCGCCGCGCTTCCTGTTGTTCCTGATCTGCCTGTTCTCGTCCGCCGGCCAGCTGGCGATCGACATCTACGTGCCGGCGCTGCCCGACATGGCGCGCTCGTTCGCGACCACGCCGCAGGCGATCCAGTCGAGCGTGTCCGGCTACATGGCCGCGTATGCGCTGGGCCAGCTGATCTTCGGCCCCATCGCCGATGCGTACGGCCGCAAGCGCGTGCTCGCGTTCGGCCTCGTGATCTACACGATCGGCTGCCTGCTGTCGCTCGGCGCGCCGAACCTCGAGACCTTCCTGCTCGCGCGCTGCCTGCAGGGCTTCGGGATCGCGACGACGAACCTGCTCGCGAAGGCGATCATCACCGATTCGTTCTCCGGTCAGGCGCTGATGCACGCGTTCACCTACATGTCGATCGCGTGGGGCCTCGCGCCGATCGTCGCGCCGGTGATCGGCGCGCACCTGCAGGAATGGTTCGGCTGGCGCGCCTGCCTGGTGTTCCTGCTGGTGTACTCGCTCGCGATGTGGGCGCTGCTGTGGCGCTATCGCGAGACCTTGCCGAAACCGGTGCATCTCGCGCCGCGCACGCTGTTCGCGAATGCGGGCAGGGTACTCGCGAGCCCGGTGTTCCAGAGCTGCTTCCTCGCGCAGGGGCTGTGCTACAGCATCCTGCTGGTGTTCAACATCGTCGGGCCGTTCATGGTGCAGACCACGCTGCACAAGCCGCCGACCTTCTTCGGCTATCTGGCGCTCGGCATCGGGCTGATGTATTTCCTCGGCGGGCTGTCGAACCGGATTCACGGGCGCGGGCTGCCGAGCGCCGAGCAGCGCTTGCGTATCGGTGCGCGCGTGATGGCGGGCGCCGCGGTCGCGATGCTGGTGCTCGCGCTGACCGTCGGCCTGCGCGTGTGGACGCTCGCGACGCCGGTGCTCGTGATGGGTTTCTGCGCGGGCGCGATGTATCCGACGCTGATGGCCAAGGGCAATTCGCTGTTTCCGCATATCGCCGGGCTGACCAGCGCGATCCTCGGCTGCGCGCTGCTGCTCGTGTCGTCCGCGATGATGGGGCTGGCCGGCTTCGTGTCGATTCACGTGCTGACGCCGCTCGCGGTGTTCTTCGTCGTGCTGGCGTTCGTCGTCGTGTGGATGGTGACGAAGCTGCTGCGCCATCTGACCCAGCAGCAGCCGGTCAGCGTCGCGTGCGCGAGCGGGGAAGCGACCTGAGCGCGGCCGGCGCGTGACTTGAGACTCGAGCGCGGCGCGCCGCCCGCTCACAGCGGCTGCGCGGCGCCCGCCTGCGTCAGCAGCGCAACCGCGGCCGCGGCTGGCATCCCGCTGGCGTCGATCGCGCCTGCGGTCGCGAGCGCGCCGAGATCGCCGTCGACGCCCGGCTGTCCGACCACGAACGGCGTCGTCAGGAAGGCGGGCGTCGACAGCGTGACCGAATAGCGCTGCTGCAGGTTCGCCACGACCGCCGATTGCGCGGCCAGCACCGTGTTCGCGCTGCCCATTGCCTGCTGGAAATGCGTATTGCGCGGAAAATTGCCGATCAGCCCGGCCGGGTTCGTGCCGAGCTGCGCGGCGAGATAGACGAGCAGCAGCTCGGTTTCGGGCGTCGTGTTGAACGTGCCGCCCGCGTACGCGAGCGAATGCAGGCTCGTGCCGCCCGACGCGACGGCGATCACGCACGGCAGCGCGGCGTTGAGGGCGACGCGGTAGTTGCCGCCGCCGTCGGTCAGCGTGGTGGCCGAGCCCTGCACGCAGCTCACCGTCACCGCCGCGCTCGCGAGCGGCGCGCCGGTGGCGGCCGTGCCGGACAGCGCGACCGATGGCAGGGTGTCGTTGGAGCACACGTCGACGCCGAAGCAGGCTTCGCCGTTGCAGCCCGCCAGCGTGGCCACGAAGGCGGCGCCCAGGATGGGCCGGAGCAAGCGCGGAGGTCGGAGGTTCATGGTCGGGCGATCGGCGGATCGTGAGAGGGGACGCGGCGCGCCGACGCGCCGGCGCACGCTTCGTATTCTAGGTCTGCGATCCGCGTACTGCTTACCCTTTCGTGCGCTGCCGGCGCAGACGGCATCACGGTTTGCGCGCGCCCTTGCGCGCGAACGCGCCGCGTACCTCGAAGCCGATCGCGTCGGCGACGTTGCCGCGCGCATCGACGAGTTCGAGCCGGTGCCGGCCCGGCCACGGCATCCACGCAACGCGGTCGGCATGTCCGATCACCCGATCGTCGAGCCGCCAGGCGAACCGCGCGGCGTGCCCCGACGAACGCTCGAACCAGATCCGCTGATTGTTCGGCGGAATGTCCGGATCGATCGCGAAGATCGTGCCGTCGGTCGGCGCGCCGATCGCGAGCGGCGCACGCGCGCCGTCGTGACCCGGCGTGAGGGGCGCCGCGAGCCGGATCGTGTCGAGCGCCGTGCCCGCGACGAACCATTCGTTGCGCGACGGCTCGACGTCGCGCTCGAACGTGATGCGCCGCGTTTCGACGCCGGTTGGCGGCGTCGGCGCGCGGCTCGGCAGCGCGCGGTGCAGATAGCCGACCACGGCCGACCACACCGGCGACGCGCCCGTGACGCCCGACACGTCCCACATCGGCGAGCCGTCCGCGTTGCCGACCCACACGCCGACCGTGTAGCGCGACGTGAAGCCGACCGTCCAGTTGTCGCGCATGTCCTTGCTCGTGCCGGTCTTGACGGCCGAGAAGAAGGGCGTCGCGAGCGGGTTGTCGAAGCCGAACGTGCGCACGCGCGCGTTGTTGTCCGACAGGATGTCGGTGACGACGAAGCTGGCCGCTTCGCTGAACACGCGCGTGCCGCCGTCGGCGCGCGCCGCCGACGCAGCGGCGGGCAGGTCGACGACCTTGCGCGCGACGCCGCCGTTCGCCAGCGCGCGATACGCGTTGGTCAGCGCCAGCAGCGTGACGTCCGCGCTGCCGAGCGCGAGGCTGAACCCGTAGTAATCGCCTTCCTGCGCGAGCGGCAGGCCGAGCGCTCGCAGCGTGCGCGCGAAGCGGTGCGGCGTGACGAGTACGAGCGTGCGCACGGCCGGCACGTTCAGCGAGCCGCCGAGCGCGCTGCGTACGCTGACCCAGCCCTTGAAATCCTTGTCGTAGTTCTGCGGAATGTAGAGGCCGCCGCCGGCCGCGAGGTTGATCGGCGCGTCGTCGAGTAGCGACGCCGCCGTCAGCCGCTTCTCGTCGAGCGCCTGCGCATAGAGGAACGGCTTGAGCGTCGAGCCGGCCTGACGCGGCGCGAGCACGGCGTCGACGTCGCGCGCGCTCGACAACGCGCCCGACGAGCCGACCCACGCACGAATCTCGCCGCTCGCGTTGTCGATCACGACCACCGCGCCGTCCTGCACGTTGCGCCGGTGCGCCGGTGCGTTCAGCTCGGTCAACGCGCGCAGCAGCGTGTCGCGCGCGAAGCGCTGCAGCGGCGCATCGAGCGTCGTGCGCACCTGCGCGCCGGCCGCGGGCCTGACCTCGGCCGCGATCCGCCGCGCGAAGTGCGGGGCGAGCGCGGCGCCGTCGTCGCGCACGCTGTTGGCCGGGCGCGCGAGCACGAGCTGCACGTAGCCGTCGAGCGACGTGCAGGCCTGGCCGGCCTGCATGTCGCGCAGGATCCGGCACGCGCGCTCGGCGACCTTCGCCGGCGCGGCGTTGGGCGCGCGCACCAGCGCGGCCGCGATCGCGGCTTCGCGCGCGTCGAGGCCGGACGGCGCCTTGCCGAACAGCACCTGCGACAGCGCGGCGAGCCCCACCGTCTCGCCCCGGAACGGCACGAGATTCAGGTACGCCTCGAGGATCTGATCCTTGCGCCAGCCGCGTTCGAGCAGCAGCGCGTTCATCGCCTGCGTCGCCTTCTGCGGCAGCGAGCGCTGCCCCGAGCGGCGCGGCGAATCGCTGAGCAGCCCGGCCAGCTGCATCGTCACGGTCGACGCGCCACGGGTGCGCTCGTTCCACAGGTTGCCCCAGGCCGCGCCCGCGATCCCGCGCCAGTCGACGCCGCTGTGCGCGTAGAAGCGCTTGTCCTCGGACACGACGATCGCGTCGCGGAACGCGGGCGACACGTCGGCGAGCGACACCCAGTCGCCGCGCCGTTCGCTGAGGTCGACGCGGGTGCGCTGCAGTGGCGTGCCGTCGCGGGCGAGCAGCACCCAGTCGGAGCTGCGCCAGTTGCGGCGCACGTCGTCGTAGCCCGGCAGCGCGTGCGCGACGAGCGGCGCGGCCAGCAGTACGGCCGATACCGCGGCGGCCCACGCGCGGACGGCGAAACGCGCCGGCCGCGCCGATGCACGATCGTTCATCGCGCGCCCGTCACTTGCCCGCGTCGGCCGGCTTGACCGTCATCGGCGGGTTCGGCCACAGCCCGTACACCGACGGCGCATACAGCGCCTCGACGCGCGTCGGCGGCAGCCCGAAGGTGCCGACGTTGTTCAGCCGCACCGTGTACTCGACCGAGAATTTGCCCTTCGGCAGATAGTCGTAATACGCGCGGTAGCCGTCGAAGTCGCGCTCGACGAAGGCCGGCCATGCGCCGTCGGGCCGCTTCTCGTCCTGCGTCGCGGCTTCCGAATCGCGGCCGAGGCCCGAGCCGAGGATCGTCGCGCCGGACGGAATCGGATCGTTGACGACCACCCACGTCATGTCGCTCTGCGCGTCGATGTCGAGGCGCACGCGCACCACGTCGCCGCGGGTCAGCACGCCGCGCGCGGCCGGCGACACGGGCGTGATCGTCTTCGCGATCCGGTAGCCGGCCGCGAACGGCGCGCGCAGCGGCACGGCCGCGAGGCTCTCGACCGTCGCCCACGGGCGGCCGGTGCCGTCCTGCGTGACCGACAGCGTGGCCGGCCCCTGCGTCGCGCGCGGCCACGGCATCAGCACGCTGCGCGCGGCGGCCGCGCGGGTCGCCGCGGTGGCTGCGGTGGCCGCGGTGGCCGCGGTGGCCGATCCGCCCGCATCGGCTGCCGGCGCCTGCGACCACGAGATCGCGCGCTCGCTGCCGCCGAGCGCGACCTTCGTCGTGCCGGCGACCGGCGTGCTCTCGTAGGTATGTGAGAAGCGCTCGACGGCGAGCTGGCCGAGTGCGTTCGACGTGGTCGTCTGCCACGCGCCCTGGCGTTGCAGCGCGAGCAGGCCGGCCGTCACGCGCGGCATCTCGTCCTTCCACGCCGGGTCGCCGGCGAACTCGAGCGCGAGGCGTGCGGCGTTGGTCTCGTTGCTCGTCATCAGCCACCACAGGTCGTCGTCGCGCGCGGTCGAGAAGACGAGCTGCGTACCCTGGTAGGTCAGGCGTGCGCGCAGGATCTGTTCGGCCTGCGCCAGTTTCGCGTCGCGCTGCGGGATGTCCTTCACGCGCCTGAGGATCGCGTGATAGTCGATCACCGCCGACGTCGGCCACTGGTTCGGCGCGATTTCGATCGAGCCGAGCATGCGGCCTTGCGCGGCGCCGTAACGCGACAGCGCCTCGATCGCGGCGAGCTTGCGCAGGTCGCGGTCCTGGCGCGGCGCCCAGGCGTTGCGCTCGACGCGGCCGTCGACGAAGCGCGCGAGGCCGGCTTCGAGCTGCGTGCGCAGGTCTTCCGGCAGCGTGAAGCGCGGGTCGAGGCGGCCGGCTTCGTCGGCGACCACGAGCAGGTACGACGACAGCGTCGGGCTGCCGTAGTGCGCATCGTCCGACGGCGGCGGGAAGTAGCTGGCGAGCCCGTCGCTGTCGAGATAGACGGGCATGCGCGCGACCAGCGCCTGCCATTGCGCGGCATCGTGCAGGCCGATCGCGCGCGACGTCTGCTGTTCGAGGCAGCGGTACGGATAGCGCTCGAACCAGCGGCGCACGCCGGGCAGGCCGTCGGCGAGCTTCGCTTGCAGCGATACGGCGATGCCGCCGCGCGTCGCGCCCTGCGGGTCGCTCACGGCGCCCGCGGGCGGCGCGACCGGCAACGTCAGCGTGCCGTCGACCTGCGCGAGCGTCGCCTGCTGCACGGTGACCGGCAGCGCCGGCACGACCTTCTGCGCGACGGCGAGCGCGTCGGACGCATGCTTGCCACCTTGCTCGGCCGCGTCGATGCGCCAGTTCAGCGCGCCGGCCGCGTCGAGCGCCTGTTGCGGCACGGTGATGGTCCACGCGACCTCGGCGGCCGCGTTGGCCGCGAGCGAGACGGACTGCGGCGCGACGTCGAGGCCCGTCACGTGCGGCGTCACGACGACCTGCATCGCGCGCTCCGTCGTGTTGCGCAGCGTGAGCTGCGCGCGGAACGCATCGCCTTCGCGCACCAGCGGCGGCAGGCCGGAAATCAGCTGGAGATCCTGCGTGCTGCGGATCGACGTGCTGCCGGTGCCGAAGCGGTCGGGGCCGACCGCCGCGATCGCGACGATCCGGAAGCGCGTGAGCGCGTCGTTCAGCGACACCTCGACGGTCGCGCTGCCGTTCGCGTCGAGCGTCACGCGCGGATTCCACAGCAGCAGCGTGTCGAACAGCTCGCGCGTCGGCGCACTGCCGCCGCCGCCGCCGGCCGGCACGGCCTTGCGGCCGAAGTGGCGGCGGCCGACGATCTCCATCTGCGCAGTGGCCGTCTCGACGCCGTATGCACGGCGCTGCAGCATCGCGCCGAGCAAGTCCCAGCTGTTGTTCGGCATCAGTTCGAGCAGCGCCTCGTCGACGGCCGCGACGGCGATCTGCGTGCCGGCCGGGGCCGGCTGTCCGTTCGGCAGCGTGACCTTCACGTGCGCCTGCGCCTTGCCGCGCACCGTGTAGCGCGTCGCGTCGGTGGTCACGGTCACGCCGAGGCGATGCACGGCCGTGCCGACCTTGATCTCGCCGAGGCCGTAGCGGAACGCCGGTTTCGACAGATCGACGAACGCGGTCGGCGCCTCGTAGTGGCGGCCTTCCGTCCAGAACGCGCGCGCCCATTCGACCGGCGCCTTCCAGCCCCACGTGAAGAACGAGTACCACGGCACTTCGCGTATCCGGCCGCGCAGCGCGAGCACCGACACGTAGACGTTCGGCCCCCACGATTCGCCCACCTTCAGGTCGACGGTCGGGTTCTTGCCGTTCAGCTCGACGATGTGCGTCTCCATCACGCCGCCGCGTTCGACCGCGACCAGCGCGGTGGCGTAGCGGAACGGCATGCGCACCTGGAAGCGCGCGGTTTCGCCCGGCTCGTACGAGGTTTTCTCCGGAATCACGTCGATCCGGTCGGTGTTGTCGCCGCCGAACCACAGGTCGTCCTCGCGCGTGACCCACACCGACGTCGCCGCGTTCGACACGCGGCCGTCGCCGTCCTTCGCGACCGCGATCAGCTGCACGTTGCCGGCCTGTTCGAGCTTCGCGTCGCAGGCCATGCGGCCCTTGTCGTCGGTCTTGCCCGAGCACAGCACGCCGAGCTCGCGCGTGTCGCTCTTGTTGTCGTACGCGTAGAAGCCGCCGACCATCCGCTTGCGCGACGACGTCGTGACGTGCGCGACGCCCCTGATCTCGATCGGCACCGACGCGCGCGGCTTGCCCTGCAGGTCGACCGCGAGCGCCTGCACCGGCACGCGCTGGCCGACCGACACCCAATGGCCGGCCTTGATGCCGGCCACCACGGCGGCCGGCCAGAGGATCGTGTCGCCGCGGATCGTCTGCACTTCGCCGTTCGGGTCCGCGAAGGTGGCCTCGAGCGCGACGCGCTTCGGCGCGTCGACGTCCGGCAGGCCCTTCAGCGTGACCGAGCCTGCGCCGTTGCGGTCGAGCGTGAGCGGCAGCTTGTCGGCGATCAGGCGGGTCGCGTCGGGATCGTCGTTCGCGGCCGGCGTGTTGTCGCCGTCCTGCGCGTCGTCGTCGGCGTTGCCGTCGCTGCGCTCGGGACGATAGGGCGCGAAGCTGAAGTCCTCGAAGCGGTCGGCGAACGGCGGCGACGCCCATTTCATCAGCGCCGACACCTGCACCGGCAGGTTCAATGCGCCGCCGCCCGACACGTAGTCGATCTGCACCGCGAGCGGCGCTTCCTTGACCGCGACGAGCGGGCTCTTCTGCGCGTCGCGCGCGCCGATGGTGCCTTTGAGCACCGGCAGGCGGAACGCCTCGACGCGGAAGCTGCCGCTGTAGTAACTGGAGGTGGGCGCGTCGTCCGGGCCGCCTTCGAGCGTGACGCTGTATTCGCCGAGCTTCGCCGCCTGCGGCAGCGTGAACTGCGTGTCCGCGCTATGGTCGGCCGACCACGTGAGCGGCAGCTTGTAGGTCTGGTCGGAGCCGAGGTGGCGGATCGTCACGCGGCTCGGGTATTGCGCCGGGAACGCGAGGCTCTGCAGCGTCTCGGTGCGCACGAAGTGCTTCATCGACACCGTCTCGCCGGCCCGCAGCAGCGTGCGGTCGAACACGGTATGCGCACGCACGGTCGGCGCGCTGTCGGTGTCGGTCGGCACGTTGAAGCGCCACGCTTCGATCCCGCGGTTCCAGTTCGAGCTGACGAAGGCCATGTCGGGGCCCGTCTTCGGATCGTCAACGCGCGCGGACACGAAGTAATCGTCGAAGCCTCGCTCCGACGTGTGGCATTCGCGCTGCGGCTCGAACGGGCCGTCGATCTTCAGCAGCCCTTGCGCGTCGGTCTTGCCCGCTGCGATTTCGTCGCCGTTGCAATCCGAGACGCGAATCTGCGCGTTCGGCACCGGCTTGCCCTTGTCGAGCGTCGTGACCCACACGAGGTTGTTCTCGCGGCCCTGTTTCAGGTGCACGCCGAGATTGGTGACCAGCACCGTGGTGCGCACGTACATGCTCGACGGCTTCGCGAGCAGCGAGCGGCCGAGCGCCGGCGACGCGAGTTCGAGCACGTAGAAGCCCGGCTTGTCGATCGGCACGCCGACGATCTCGAACGGGCGCAGCGTCTTCGGATCGGCCTTCGGCAGCGTCAGCGCGTGCGCGCCCGGTGCGCCGGCGAGCAGCGACAGCGAGCGCACGTCGATGCGGCGATCGGCCGGCGCGGGCATCTTTTCCCCGGCCTGCAGCGGCACGTAGACGGGGTGCTGGCCCTTGCGCCGCAGTAGCCCCGGCATCTGCTCGTCGATCGTGCCGGCCGTCATCGACCAGTTGTCGAAGCGCGCGACGGTGCGCATCCATTCGCGGATCGCGGTGTCGTCGTCGACCTTCAGGTTCGAGAATTGCGCACCGGCCGTGTTCAGGCCCGCGACGTGGAGATCGGCTTCGACGTTGCGCAGCGTGACGGGCACCAGCGCAGGCGTGCCGGGCTCCGCGAAGCGTTCGACGATGCCGAACGTGCCCGACGAAAATTTTGCAAGCGGCGGCATCGGCGCGGTACGCGTTGCAAGCGGGAACAGGTCGGCGTTCGCGAGCGGCCGGTCGGTCACGTCGCGCAGGCCGGACGGCAGCTCGAGCGTCAGGTTCGTCTGCGCGGGCAGCGGCGGGTTGAACGTGACGGTCGTCACTTCGTCGCTGTGGTCGTCGGCGGCGAAGGTCGGTGAAAGCGAACCGTCAGGGCCGCGCAGCCGGATCGCTTCGGCGTTCTTGCGGGTGATCGGCGCGTTGAACGACAGCGTGAGCGGCCGCAGCGGCGTGCAGGGCGCCTTCGCGTTCTCGCGCTCGCACGAGAAGCTCGCGGCGAACGGCTCGCGCACGGTGAAGTCGAAGCGGCGCTCGGTGTCGTTCGCGATGCCGCTCGGGCTCGCGACGCCGCGGCCGTAGACGAGCTGCATCTTCGCGCTGGCGGGCAGCGCCTGCGCGCACGACAGCGTCAGCACGCGCGCGGCGTCCTTCTTGAGCCCGAAGTGATCGAGCAGCGCGGCGCGGGTGGTGTCGTCGGCGGCGGTGACCGGAATCCGGTTGCCGATGCCGGCCGCTTCGCACCAGATGTTGGCGAGCGCGGAGCGCGGCTCGGCCGGGCCGTTCAGCTTCAGCACGAACACCTGGCGCTCCTCGATCTCGTGCGAGCCGGGGCGGATGCTGACCGGGAACGGGCCGCCGGTTTGAAACATGAAGCGGCGGGGGCCGGCGAGCGCATTGCCGGCGACCGAGCGCAGCGTGTCGTTGAGCGCGAGCGAACAGCGCACGCCCGGCGGCAGGTCGTTCTCGAAGTCGTAGACCCAGGTCTTGTCGTCGAGCCAGTGGCCCTGGCCGCGCGCGGCGGCGGCATCGGTGCAGGTCATGCGCGCGGGAGCCGGCGCGGACGCCGAGCCGAACGGGACCATCGCTTCGTCGAACTTGACGACGCTTTGCCGGACTTGCGTGGCGGTGCCTTGCGGCGACACGCTCACGGTGCGCGCGGCGCCGGCGTGCAGCGACACCGCGGTCGCGGCGCCGAGTGCGGCGAGCGCGCCGATGCGCCAGAGCAGCCGTGTGATGTGGTGAGTTCGATTGGCTTTGTTGTGTTTGTCGTGCTGCTTCATCGCTCGATGCCCTCGGAGGGAAGCTTTCTGTTTGATTGCACGGGATTCTAACCGACGGGCAGGCGAGCGGAGGGCGGGAAGCGGTGTGTGACGGGCTTGCGACAGCGCGACCGGGCGCGCCCGTTGTCGCGCGGCCGACACACAATCTCGGCGAAATCCGGATCGTGTCGGATTGCGGAACAATTATTGAACTATAAAAGGATTGTCCAATTCGGATTGAGCGCGTACATTTCAGGGCCGCGCGAAAGTTTGATAAATATCAAGCGTGGTTTTCCCGAATCCGGTGTTCGAGAGAAGGAAACATGCACAACGACAACACCCCCCAATCGCGTCGCGACAGCGACGCAGCCGCAAGCGGCATCACGCGGCGTCAATGGCTGCAGGGCGCACTGGCGCTGACGGCGGCGGGCCTGACCGGCTCGCTGGCGTTGCGGGCCCTGGCCGACAGTCCCGGCAACGCGCCGCTCGACACGTTCATGACGCTCTCCGAAGCGTTGACGGGCAAGAAAGGGCTGAGCCGCGTGCTCGGCGAACGCTATCTGCAAGCATTGCAGAAGGGCTCCTTCAAGACCGCCGACGGTCTGTCGCAGCTCGCCGGCGCGCTCGCGTCCGGCTCGTTGAGCGCGGACCAGGAAGCCTCCGCGCTGACGATTCTCGGCGCGTGGTATCTCGGCATCGTCGACAACGTCGTGATTGCCTACGAAGAAGCATTGATGTTCGACGTCGTCTCCGACACGCTCGTGATTCCTTCGTATTGCCCCAACAAACCCGGCTTCTGGGCCGAAAAACCGATCGAGAGGCAAGTCTGATGGCCGGTACCGATACGCAAAAAGCCGACGTCGTGGTCGTCGGGTCCGGTGTCGCGGGCGCGATCGTCGCGCACCAGCTCGCGTCGACCGGCAAATCGGTGATCCTGCTCGAGGCAGGCCCGCGCATGCCGCGCTGGGAAATCGTCGAGCGCTTTCGCAACCAGCCGGACAAGACGGACTTCATGGCGCCGTACCCGTCGAGCCCCTGGGCACCGCATCCGGAATACGGCCCGCCCAACGACTACCTGATCCTGAAGGGCGAGCACAAGTTCAATTCGCAGTACATCCGTGCGGTGGGCGGCACGACGTGGCACTGGGCCGCGTCGGCGTGGCGCTTCATCCCGAACGACTTCAAGATGAAGACGGTGTACGGCGTCGGTCGCGACTGGCCGATCCAGTACGACGATCTCGAACACTATTACCAGCGCGCGGAGGAAGAGCTCGGCGTGTGGGGCCCCGGCCCCGAGGAAGATCTGTACTCGCCACGCAAGCAGCCGTATCCGATGCCGCCGCTGCCGTTGTCGTTCAACGAGCAGACGATCAAGAGCGCGCTGAACGCCCATGACGCGAAGTACCACGTGGTCACCGAGCCGGTGGCGCGCAACAGCCGGCCGTACGACGGCCGGCCGACCTGTTGCGGCAACAACAACTGCATGCCGATCTGCCCGATCGGCGCGATGTACAACGGCATCGTGCACGTCGAGAAGGCCGAGCAGGCGGGCGCGAAGCTGATCGACAGCGCGGTCGTCTACAAGCTGGAGACCGGCCCGGACAAGCGCATCGTCGCCGCGATCTACAAGGACAAGACGGGCGCCGACCATCGCGTCGAGGGCAAGTACTTCGTGCTCGCCGCGAACGGCATCGAGACGCCGAAGATCCTGCTGATGTCGGCGAACCGCGATTTTCCGAACGGCGTCGCGAACAGCTCCGACATGGTCGGCCGCAACCTGATGGACCATCCGGGCACCGGCGTGTCGTTCTATGCGAGCGAGAAGCTGTGGCCGGGCCGCGGCCCGCAGGAAATGACGTCGCTGATCGGCTTCCGCGACGGTCCGTTCCGCGCGACCGAAGCCGCGAAGAAGATCCACCTGTCGAACATGTCGCGCATCAACCAGGAGACGCAGAAGATCTTCAAGGCCGGCAAGCTGATGAAGCCGGCCGAGCTGGACGCGCAGATCCGCGACCGCTCCGCGCGCTACGTGCAGTTCGACTGTTTCCACGAAATCCTGCCGCAGCCCGAGAACCGCATCGTGCCGAGCAAGACGGCGACCGATGCGATCGGCATTCCGCGTCCGGAAATCACCTACGCGATCGACGACTACGTGAAGCGCGGCGCGGTGCACACGCGCGAGGTCTACGCGACCGCCGCGCAGGTGCTGGGCGGCACGGACGTTGTGTTCAACGACGAGTTCGCGCCGAACAACCACATCACTGGCTCGACGATCATGGGCGCCGATGCGCGCGACTCCGTCGTCGACAAGGACTGCCGCACGTTCGACCATCCGAACCTGTTCATCTCGAGCAGCGCGACGATGCCGACCGTCGGCACGGTGAACGTGACGCTGACGATCGCGGCGCTGGCGCTGCGCATCTCGGACACGCTGAAGAAGGAAGTCTGACCGTGCGGAAATCTACTCTCACCTTCCTCGTGGCCGGCTGCCTCGCGCTGCCGGGCTTCGCGCGCGCGGCCGACTCGGCCGATCCTGCGCAGATCAAGCGCGGCGAATATCTCGCCGTCGCCGGCGACTGCATGGCATGTCACACCGCGAAGGGCGGCAAGCCGTTCGCGGGCGGCCTCGGCATGCCGGTGCCGAAGCTCGGCAAGATCTATACGAGCAACATCACGCCCGACCCGGACACCGGCATCGGCAAGTGGACCTTCGAGGACTTCGAGCGCGCGGTGCGCCACGGCGTGTCGAAGAACGGCGACAACCTGTATCCGGCGATGCCGTACGTGTCGTACGCGAAGATCAACGACGACGACGTGCAGGCGTTGTACGCGTACTTCATGCACGGCGTCGAGCCGGTCCGCCAGACGCCGCCGAAGAACGAGATCCCCGCGCTGCTGAGCGCGCGCTGGCCGCTGAAGATCTGGAACTGGCTGTTCCTGAAGGACGGCGCGTACCAGCCGAAGCCATCGCAGAGCGCCGAGTGGAACCGCGGCGCGTACCTCGTGCAGGGCCTCGCGCACTGCAGCACGTGCCACACGCCGCGCGGCATCGCGATGCAGGAGAAGTCGCTCGACGAAACGGGCGGCAGCTTCCTGTCGGGCTCGGTGCTGGCGGGCTGGGACGGCTACAACATCACGTCGGACCCGAACGCCGGGATCGGCGGCTGGACGCAGCAGCAGCTCGTCCAGTATCTGCGCACCGGCAGCGTGCCGGGGCTCGCGCAGGCGGCCGGCCCGATGGCCGAGGCGGTCCAGCACAGCTTCTCGAAGATGACCGACTCGGACATCGGCGCGATCGCGACGTATATCCGCACGGTGCCGGCCGTCGCCGACGGCGATGCGAAGCAGTCGCGTTCGTCGTGGGGCAAGCCGGCCGAGGACGGGTTGAAGCTGCGCGGCGTCGGGCTTGCGTCGTCGGGCATCGATCCGGCGCGGCTGTATCTCGGCAACTGCGCGACCTGCCATCAGATGCAGGGCAAGGGCACGCCTGACGGTTACTACCCGTCGCTGTTCCACAACTCGACGGTCGGTGCGTCGAATCCGTCGAACCTCGTGCAGGTGATCCTGAACGGCGTGCAGCGCAAGGCCGGCAGCGAGGACGTCGGGATGCCCGCGTTCCGCAACGAGCTGTCGGATGCGCAGATCGCCGCGCTGACGAACTACCTGACCGGGCAGTTCGGCAACCCGGCCGCGAAGGTGACCGAGCAGGACGTCGCGAAGGCGCGCTGACGCGCGCGGCAGTCGCGGCAACACGGACGACAGGAGGAGCACAGCACATCGGTTGGCCCCGATGCCGGTTGTTGCAGAGCGGGGCGGGCGGCGCGAGCGTCGCCCGCCCCGGTTCACAGGCAATCCGGTGCGTGCGGTTGCGCGCACCGCTTTCGTTGATCACACCATGACACCGAATCAACCGTTTCTCGCGTCCCAGCGCGATGTGCTGCTGCTGCTGTCCCGCATCCTGCTCGTGATCCTGTTCGTGATGTTCGGCTGGAAGAAGATCGTCGACTTCTCCGGCACGATCGCGTTCATGGGCAGCGAAGGCGCGCCGGCGCCGATCGTCTCGGCGGCGATCGCCGTCGTGATGGAACTGTTCGCCGGCATCGCCATCCTGGTCGGGTTCCAGACGCGCGCGCTCGCGCTGCTGCTGGCGCTGTATACGATCGGCACCGCGCTCATCGGCCATCGCTACTGGACGATGACGGGCGGCGCGCAGATCGACAACATGATTCATTTCTACAAGAACATCGCGATCGCCGGCGGCCTGCTCGCACTGTGCGCGGCAGGCCCCGGACGTTTTTCGGTCGATCGAGGATGAACGGGCCGCCGGCACGCGCATGGGGCGCGTGCCGGACGGTCGAGACTCCGAGGGGGCATCATTTTGCGACTCAAACACTTCGCATGGCTGATGGCAGCCGCCGCGCCGGCCACCGCGCTCGCGCAGACGAGCGTGACGCTGTACGGCCGCATCGACGGCGGCGTCGAATACCTGAACCACATCGCGACGCCGAGCGGCAGCGCGACGCGCTGGAGTGCGGAGGGCGGCGACTGGGGCACCAGCATGTTCGGCCTGAAGGGCTTCGAGGATCTCGGCGGCGGGATGTCGACGGTCTTCAATCTGGAAACCGCGTTCCAGGTGATGAACGGCACGACGGGCGGCGGACGCATGTGGTCGCGCCGCGCGTACGTCGGCCTGAAGAGCGACACGTGGGGCCAGCTGCAGGCCGGCCGCAACCTGTTCATCGACAGCGACGGCGTGTGGGAATTCGATCCGTTCGTCCAGCAGGCGTTTTCGTCGGCGTCGCTCGTGCGCGGCCGCAACTGGCAGCAGAGCAGCAACAACGTCGAATATCACAGCCCCGTGATCGGCGGCTTCGACGTGCAGGCGCAGTATGCGTTCGGCAACCAGTCGCGCGGCTTCAACTACGGCGCGGCCGACGATTTCGGCCGCTCGGACGGGATCATGATCTCGTACCACTCGCCGCTGCTCGACGTGCGCGGCATCTACGACGAGCTGCGCGACCGCAACGGCAAGATGAGCAACATTTTCACGGCGTCGCGCGAGTATTTCGTCGGCGCGAACGTGAAGGTGTCGCAGTTCAAGATCCAGGGCGCGTATACGCACTACCAGGCGCCGGACAGCCCGGCCGGCGTCGCGGACCGTGCCGATCACTACTGGCTCGGCGCGACCTACACGGCCACGCCGCAGTGGGCGGTGACGGGCGGCGGCTACTACGTGAAGGTCGGCGACGGCGGCGGCGATGCCTCGCACGATCCGTCCGGCCACGCGATGATGTATGTGCTCGGCACGACCTACAACCTGTCGAAGCGCACCTTCCTGTACGGCACGGTCGCGTACGTGCGCAACGGCGGCAATTCGAACTTCTCGCTGCTCGCATCGCCGCGCGACGCGACGTCCGGCACGAGCCCGCTGACCGGCGAATCGCAGACCGGCGCCTACGTCGGGATGATGCACACGTTCTGAACGTCGCGCGAGCCGCGG
This sequence comes from Burkholderia sp. B10, assembly GCF_004368385.1. Classification (NCBI taxonomy): domain Bacteria; kingdom Pseudomonadati; phylum Pseudomonadota; class Betaproteobacteria; order Burkholderiales; family Burkholderiaceae; genus Burkholderia; species Burkholderia sp. B10. The sequence goes on from NZ_PQMX01000026.1 coordinate 62,867, forward strand.
GCAATGCACGGACGATGATGGGCCGTGCGTTGCCGCGGTCGTTCACAGCAGGCGCGTCACGCGCCGCTCAATCGAGGGATTTGCCGGCCTTCTCGTCCATGCAGCGGATCGCGAGCAGCGTCAGCGTGCCGCATCCGATCGCATACCACGCGGGCGCGTTCGGATTGCCGGTCGCCGCGATCAGCCACGTGACGAAGAACTGCGCGAAGCCGCCGAAGATCGCGACGCCCACGCTGTACACCAGCGCGCCGCCGGTCGCGCGCACCGCACGCGGAAACAGCTCGCCGAGCATCGCGCCGGTCGCGCCGATGTTGATCGCGTGCACGATCGACAGCGCGGCGATGATCGACAGCAGCGACGCGGCGCCCGGCCAGCGATTCAACGCGATGAACGCCGGATAGATCGCGACCATCAGCGCGATGCGCGTCCACCAGACGATCCGGTTGCGCCCGTAGACGTCCGACAGATAGCCGCCGATCGGCGTGACCAGCATCAGGATCGCGCCGGCGACGCAACCGGCCGTCATCGACAGCCACGTCGGCAGGTGCAGCACCTGCACGCCGTAGATCGCCATGTAGAACACGATGATGTAGTGGATCGACGTGCCGCCGATCGTCACGCCGAGCCCCGCGAACACGGCCTTGCCGTGATGACGCAGCACGTCGGCGAGCGGCAGCGATGCGACCGCGGGTTGCGCGGCGTGCGTTGCAGGCGCGGCGGCCGGCACTTCGTCGACGGTGCGGCGCAGCCAGTAGCCGAGCGGCACGAACAGCGTGCCGATGACGAACGGCACGCGCCAGCCCCAGCTTTCGAGCTGCGCGGCAGTGAGCGTCGAGGTCAGCGCGACGCCGGTGAGCGCACCGGCCAGCGCGGCGAGCCCCTGGCTCGAGAACTGGAACGACGCGTAGTAGCCGCGGCGATGCTGCGGCGCTTGTTCGAGCAGCAGCGTCGTCGACGCGCCGACTTCGCCGCCCGATGCGAACCCTTGCAGCAGGCGCGCGAGCACCAGCAACAGCGGCGCGGCGATGCCGATCTGCGCGAAGGTCGGCGCGACCGCGATCGTCGCGGTGCCGAGCGCCATCAGCAGCAGCGTGACGATCATCGCGTTCTTGCGGCCGGCGCGATCGGCGTACATGCCGATCACGAGGCCGCCGAGCGGCCGCGTGACGAAGCCGACACCGAAGCTCGCGACGGCCAGCATCAATTGCCCGAACGACGAATGCACCGGAAAGAACAGCTTGCCGATCAGGATCGCGAAGAAGCTGTAGACCGTGAAGTCGTAGAACTCCAGCGCATTGCCGACGGCGGCGGCCGCGATCAGGCGGCGCTTGTGCGCGGCGGCGCGCGCATCGGCCGGCGAGCCGGCGAGCGGAAGGGCGGACGTTTCCATGTGGTTCCCCTGCTGAGGCGCAGACTTGCGTGATGAAGGCCGTCAGGCCGCGAGCCGGCGTTCGGCCGCGCGCACCCGCTCGCTCGTGGCGATCGCGACGATATCGTCATAGAAATCATGGCCGCGGTCGTGCGCCATGCAGCCGCCGAATGCAGCGCTCGCGAGCGTCTTCTCGAATGCGGGGTGCGGGTGAGCGTGGATGCGGCGACGCGCGTCGACCGGCTCGGCGGCGATCGCGGCGATGCCCGGAATGACGGGGTTCACGGCTTGCAGCATGGACTCTCCTGGCGGCGCGGTGGGATGCTCGATACGCATATGACGAGCAAGCATATAAATTTCTTTCGCGCACCAGAAGCTGCTAAATTGCTTTGGTGCTCACCACCGGTTGCCGCCCGGGAATACCCCGAGCCGGCCTGCGTCGCGGGGCGCGGGCTTCCCCGATTCACGCGTGTCCCCATGAAATACCATCAACTCAAAGCATTCGTCACCGTTGCGGACGAAGGGAGCATCCGCGCGGCCGCGCGGCGCCTGAACGTGTCGCCGGCAGCGCTGACGAAGGCGGTCAAGGAGCTGGAAATCGCGCTCGGCGTGTCGCTCGTCGTGCGTACCGCGCGCGGCGTGCAGCTGACCGCGTTCGGTCAGCAACTGCAGGTGCGCGCACGGCTGATCGTCGCCGAGATGCAGCGGGCGCGCGACGACATCGAGCAGGCGCAGGGCGCGATGACCGGCTCGGTCGCCGCGGCGATCACGCCGGCCGCCGCGGTGACGATCCTGCCCGATGCGTTCCGCGCGTTTCGGCGGCGCTTTCCGGTCGCGCGCGTCAACCTGATCGAAGGCTTTCCGGGCGTCGCGCTGCCGCGGCTGCACGACGGCTCGCTCGATTTCGCGGTGGCCGTCGTCGTGCCCGAACTGCTCGCGGCGGAATTCGATCACGCGGAGCTCTACGCGAGCCGCTCGCTGATCGTCGCGCGCAAAGAGCATCCGCTCGCGTCGGCCACGTCGCTCGCCGAGCTCGTCGATGCCGACTGGTTGATGAATCCGTCGCCGGAAAGCTCGACCCAGGTGCTGTTCAATTCGTTCGTCGCGTATGGGTTGCCGCTGCCGCAGCGGATCGTCGAATGTCCGAGCTTCGGGCTCGCGCACAGCCTGATGACCGGCTGCGATCTGCTCGCGTCGATGCCCGAGCAATTGCTGCAAGGCGAATGGGCGCGCGACCGGCTCACGGTGCTGCCGATTCGCGAGCGGCTGCCCGCCGTGTCGGTTCAGGTCGTCACGCGCCGCGACAGTCCGCTCACGCCGGCCGCCGCGATGCTGCTCGATTGCCTGCGCGATTCCGCGCGTCGCAAGGGGCTGCGATGAACCGCATGGCACGTCGCGCACGACGGACTGGAGGGAAATCCGGATGATCCGGTACGGCGGCCGATCGACCGCCGCCTGCGAGCCGGTATCATAGCGGCCGGCCTGCCGCCCCGGCCGGCTTTCGACAACACGCCAACCGGCATCCAGCAATCAGAGGCATCACATGACCAGTGCAACCCAATTCGACAACGTATCGGTCGTCAAGCGCGCGAACGTCTATTTCGACGGCAAGTGCGTGTCGCATACCGTGCTCTTCCCGGACGGCACGCGCAAGACGCTCGGCGTGATCCTGCCGTGCGCGCTCAACTTCGGCACGGACGCGCCCGAATTGATGGAAGTGCAGGCCGGCAAGTGCCGCGTGAAGCTCGCGGGCAGCAGCGAATGGCAAACCTACGGCGCCGGCGAATCGTTCTCGGTGCCCGGCAACAGTCGCTTCGACATCGAGGTGCTCGACACGCTCGACTACGTCTGCAGCTACCTGTAAGCGCGAATGCAGGCGCGCCGGCCACGATGCCCGGGTGCGCGCGGCCGGCGCGCAAAAATGACAAGCCCCGCAGAAGCGGGGCTTGTCGCATCGGGACGGCGCAAGGCCGTCCGACTCGCCGTTACAGACAGGCGTTGATGTCGCCGGCCGATGCCGCGTCGCCGCGCATGCCGACCCACGTCTTGGCGCCCGGTTGCCGCGCCGGGCGCACCATCGCGGCGGCGCCGTTCGGCGGCTGCTGGCCCGGTGCGTATACGTCGGTCGCGAGGCCATTGGCCAGCACGTTCTGCGAAATCACCTGTTGCTGCGACTTGTCGGCCCAGGTCTTCGCGATGCACGCAGACACGTCCTGCGCGGGCTTCTGGCTTTGTCCCACGTTCTGCATGGCCGGATCGGCCGCATGTGCAGAAATTGCCACGGTCAGTGCGATGAACGGTAAATATTTCAGATTCACGTTGTATCTCCCTCGAGTCGTGATTGATTGAGTGGGATGCGCAGCAGAACTGCGTGCTTGTGAGATTGCGTCCGACATATGCGGTTCCGGCGATTGCGCAACAAGTTGTTAACGCGCTTGCCAAACTGCAATCCGCACGTTCGCGGTGTCGCTGCATGCGCAACGATGCGCTGCGTGGTCCGCTCGCTGCCCCGAGGGTGTGGTGGTGTGATACGGCGGCGCGCTGCATGTGCCTGCAAGTCGCGCCGCGTCTTTATTGAATGACGAGTGGAATGGCTGAATGGTGGCCCCGTCGCATGAGCATCATGATGACAAAATTTCGTCTGACGAATTGTTAACGAAGTTTAAACGCGACGATGTTCGGGGCGCGGGACGGCGGGGCAGTGCGCACGCCGCGGCGCTCAGCCGGCGTTGCGTGCGCGGGCGTTGCGCAGGTTGACCGGTACGACGGGACGGAACCGCTCGCGCTTGTGCTCGTCGTCGAAGTGCTGGAGCGCGGGTTTGATCAGGTCGCTGCGCGACACGATGCCGACGATGCGCAGCGACTGCGGATCGTCGACGACCGGCAGCCGTTCGAGCCCGAGCATCGCGAGCCTCGACGCGACCACGCGGCACGTCTCGTGCGCCTGCGCGACCGCCGGCGCACGCTCGGCGAATACGCTGGCGAGCGTGGCGCCGGGGCCGGCTTGCGCGCGATGCGCGTCGAGCGTTGCACGATCGACGACGCCGAGCAGACGGCCGTTCTGCACGACGGGGTACGCGCGATGCGTCTGCTTCGCGCCGAAGTACTGCGCGTCGACGGCGTCGAGCGTCGTGGCGCCGTCGACCGCGACGAGCGCCTCGGCCGGCGTCATCACTTCGGCCACGTCGTGCCGCTCGAGCGGATCGACGCCGTATTCGCGATAGATGTGATAACCGCGGCGCGCGATCTTCTCCGTCATGATCGAGCGCTTCATCACGACGGTCGCGAAGCCGTGCGCGACGAGCGTTGCCGCGAGCAGCGGCAGCAGCGCGTTCGCGTCGTGCGTGAGGCCGAACGCGAACACGATCGCCGTCAACGGCGCGCCGAGCGTGGCGCCGAGCGTGGCGGCCATGCACACCAGCGGCCACAGCGCCGGATCGCCGCCGGGCAACACCGGCGACAACACGGTGCCGAGCCCCGCGCCGAGCATCAGCAGCGGCGCGAGCACGCCGCCCGAGGTGCCGGAGCCGAGCGCGATCACCCACATCACGGCCTTCACGATCAACAGCGCGAGTGCGATCTTCAGCGCGATGTGCTGGTGCAGCAGATCGCCGATCACGTCGTAGCCGACGCCGAGCGCGCGCGGCTCGAGCCAGCCGCCGATGCCGATCACCACCGCGCCCAGCGCCGGCCACCACATCCAGTGGACCGGCAGTTTCGCGAAGCCGTCTTCGACGCGGTACAGCGCAGCGGACAGCCCGCACGCGAGCATCCCCGACAGCAAGCCGGCGGCGATGCACGACAGCAGCGCGACGGGCGTCGGCGACGCGGTGGTCAGCGCAAACAGCGGCTCGACGCCGAAGAACAGGGCGCGCGCGAAGCCGGCCACGGCGCACGCGAGCGCGACCGGCAGGAAACTGCGCGGGCGCCATTCGAACAGCAGCAGCTCGACCGCGAGCAGCACGGCCGCGACCGGCGTGCCGAACACGGCGGTCATGCCGGCCGCCGCGCCGGCCACGAGCAGCGTCTTGCGCTCGGCGGCCGTCACGTGCACGCATTGCGCGATCAGCGAGCCGAGCGCACCGCCCGTCATGATGATCGGGCCTTCGGCGCCGAACGGACCGCCGCTGCCGATCACGACGCCCGACGACAGCGGCTTGAGCACCGCCACCTTCGGCGACATGCGGCTCTTGCCGAACAGGATCGCCTCGATCGCCTCCGGAATGCCGTGGCCGCGGATCTTCTCGGAGCCGAAGCGCGCCATCAACCCGACGATCAGCCCGCCGATCACCGGCACCACGATCACCCACGCGCCGAGCGTGTTGGCGGCCGGCGAACGATCCGCAAACGAAAACTGCTGGAAGAAGAACAGGTTCGTGAACAGATGGATCAGGCTCAACAGCACGAATGCGGCCAGCGTGCTGAGCAGGCCGATCACGGCTGCCAGCAGCGCGATCCTGGGCAGGCGCTCGTTGGTCGAGAAATCGCGTTTGTGCGGTGCGTTCATCGGAGTCGGAAGGGTGATAATAGGTGGTTCAGAAATCGATCTGCGGGACCTGGAACGTGCCCTTGAGCGATTTGAGCTCGGCACGATGCATCGCCGCGAGGCGCGCGAGCAGCGTCTCGCCCGCTTCTTCGAGGTGTACCTCGACCTGGCGGCGGTCGGCTTCGCTCGTCTTGCGCCGCACGAGCCCCAGCGCCTCGCACCGCGTCACCAGCGCGACGACGCCGTGATGCTGCGCCTGCAGGCGCTCCGCGAGTTCGCCGATGGTCGCCCATTCGCGATGCGGATAGCCCTTGATGTGCAGCAGCAGCAGGTATTGCAGCGGCGTCACGCCTTCGCTTTGGGCGGCGCGTTCGGAGAAGCGTTCGAAGCGGCGCATCTGGTAGCGGAACTCGGACAGTTGCTGGAAATCGCTTTTGGTCAGGGCGCGTCGGGTATCGGTCATCGCAGTCGGTGTGCAGGCAGTTTCGATAGCGCAAAATATATCACAACATGATACAATAGGCCGTTTTTCTGCGAAATGGCTGTATTTTCATCGTCGGTGGCGGTTACACGATTACGCGGCTTCTCGCATGCGGGTTTGCTGGTACAGGCCCGTGACGAGGTCCGTCTGCGTAATGATCCCGACCAGCCGGCGCGACGCGTCGACGACCGGAATGTGGTGATGGCCCGAATGCGTGAACAGCGGCACCAGCGCGGTGATCGGCATGGTCTGCGGCACGCATGCGACGTCGCGCGTCATCACCGACGCGACGCTCGCCGGCTGGCCGCCGAACGATTGCGGCAGCCGCGCGGACAGCCGCTGCCACAGCGGCGGCGGGCGGCGCCACGGGCGCGTGAGGTCGGCGCGCGTGACGATGCCGATCAATCGGGCCTCGCCGTCGACCACCGGCAGCGCTTTCACGCGATGGCGATCGAGCAGTGTCAGCGCGGCGGTCACCGACGTGGACGGCGAGACTTCGATTGCGTGCTTCGTCATCAGGTCCGCGCAGCGCAGCTCGCCGAACGTGCGCGTATACGCCTGCATTTCGGTTTCGCGCAGCAGCGTTTCGAGGTCGTCCGGATCGACGTCGAGCCATTCGCCGCGGCGCTTCAGCACTGCATCGAGATCGGCGCGCGTGAAGCCGCCGCGCGGCGCGGCGCCACCGGCTTGCGATTGCGCGTCGGGGCGCACGCCGCCGTGCGGGTAGCGATGGCCGGTGAGCGCGTGATAGACGAGCGCCGCCGACAGCAGAATGGCCGATTGCAGCGCGATGGGCACGACCACGAAGCCGAAGCCGAGCGCGTGGATAGCCGGGCCGCCGAGCACGGCCGTCAGCGCGACCGCGCCGGACGGCGGATGCACGCAGCGCAGCGCGAACATGCCGCCGATCGCCAGCGCGACGGCGACCGCGGCCGCCGTGATCGGATCGGTGATCCACTGCGCGCAGGCGACGCCGACCGTCGCCGCGACGAGATTGCCGCCGACGATCGACCACGGCTGCGCAAGCGGGCTGGCAGGCACGGCGAACAGCAGCACGGCCGACGCGCCCATCGGCGCGACCAGCAGCGGCACGAGCCCCGGTACGCCGGGCAGCAGCCGCATCGTCACGCCGACCGTCGCGATGCCGACGAGCGCGCCCGTGCACGAACGCATGCGCTCGCGCCAACCGAGCGTCATCGGATGGGGAATGAAGCTGTGCAGCCATTGGCGCAGCGTGCGGCGCGGCGACGGAGTGGGGCCAGACGACATGGACGTATACAAAAAAGAGGCGGCGCTGATCCAGCGCAAGGAAGCCGCAGATTATATCGCGTTGTGATACAAAATGTGCCGCTGCGTCAACGCGTTGCGGGTGCGGGACGTACGGAGTGCGCGGCAAACATTTCATCTGATGAAAGATTCGCACGACGCAATTGCACAAAATTCGTGTGCGGCGGCGTACAATTCAGGCCACCGAATTCCCCGATATGCCACAAGCACGCACGCGATGACCGCTCTCCCGCCCGTACCCCGGCATGGCGATCGCGTGCGCTTGGTCTGCGCGCCCGAGTCGAACCCCGCCTGACGCGAGCGCTGCCGACGTTTCCTCACCGACACTCCCAAAGCCAATTCAATGGACATGCTCGAAAACATGCGCCTGTTCGTGCGCGTCGTCGAAGCCGGCAGTTTCACCGCGGTCGCGAAAGAAATCGATGCGACCACCGCGCAGGTGTCGCGCGCGGTTTCGAACCTCGAAGCGCACGTGCAGACGCGTCTGCTGCATCGCACGACGCGCCATCTCGGCCTCACCGAAAGCGGCGAGCGCTACTTCGAGCGTGCGAAGTCGATCCTGGCCGAGTTCGACTATGCGAATGCCGAAGCGCGCAACGCGCTGCTGCGGCCGAGCGGCAAGATGCGCATTCACGCGATGACGGGGCTCGGGCAGAGTCACGTCGTGTCGTCGATCGTGCGCTATCAGGAGGACAACCCGGACGTGTCGGTCGAGCTGACGCTCGCGCAGAGGATGCCGAACCTCGTCGAGGAAGGCTACGACGTGTCGATCGTGACGGCGTCGCAGCTGCCCGACTCCGGCTACGTCGCGCAAACCTGCGGCACCAGCTGCAGCGTGCTGGTCGCGTCGCGCGAGTATCTGGCGCGTCACGGCACGCCGCAGACGCCCGACGACCTGCCGAACCACGTCTGCCTGCGCCTCGATACGCCCGCGTCGCCGGCGAGCGAGTGGCGGCTCGAGCGCAGCGACGGCGAGGAGACGGTCTACGAGCTGCAGCCCGCGCCGTTCCAGGTCAACGTGCCGGACGCGCTGTGCGTGGCCGTGCGCGCGTCGCGCGGGATCGCCTGCGTGGCGCTGTACACGGTGCTCGACGACATTCGGGAAGGGCGGCTGATCCGCGTGCTGCCGGAATACCGGCTGCAGACGGTGAGCGTCTACGCGGTGTATGCGACACGCCGCTATCTCGACGCGAAGATCCGCACGTTCCTCGACCATCTGCGCACGACGCTCACGCCGGCGCTGGAGAACGACCTGCGCGAACTCGACCGGCTCACGCTCGCGCAGATGCCGGCTGCTCGTCAGAGCGCGTGACGCTCGCCGTGCGGGCACGCCGGGCGGCGCTGCCTGCACTTTCCGCGCTTCACGCGGCGTGACGCCAATCCGCTCGAAGCTGCCGCACGCCGCGCATCGCGTCCGCTGCGGATGGGAATCGAATCGATATCGGTCTAACATCGATGTGCTATCGATCGATTCAGGACGCGAATGATTGAACTGAACCAGCTTCGCTGCTTCGTCGCGGTGGCCGAGGAGCTGCATTTCGGCCGCGCGGCCCGGCGGCTCTTCATCACGCAACCGCCGCTCAGCCGGCAGATCCAGCTGCTCGAACACGCGCTGGGCATCGCGCTGCTCGAGCGCAGCAGCCGGCAGGTGAGGCTCACGGCAGCCGGCGAGCGCTTTCTGCGCGACGCCCGCCACATCCTCGAATTTTCCGCGCGGGCCGAACAGGCCGCGCAGCGCGTCGCGCACGGCCGTGAGGGGCGGATCACGCTCGGCTTCACGGCCGTCAGTGCATACCGGATGATTCCGGCGCTGCTCGCACACGCCGCCCACGCGCTACCGGACGTCGATGTCGAGCTGCGCGAAATGGTGTCGACCGTGCAGATCGACGCGCTCGCGTCGCGCATGCTCGATGCGGGTTTCGTGCGCCAGCGCGCCGCGCGTCATCCGCTCGAATACCGGCTCGTGCAGCGCGAGCCGATGCTCGTCGCGGTGGCGCAGGGCTCGCCGCTGGCCGCGCATGAGCGGATCGGCCCGGACGAACTCGACCGCCAGCCGTTCATCGCCTACTCGCCGAACGAAGGGAAGTACTTCCACGACATGATTTCGGGGATGTTCGCCGGTGCCGGACGCCTGCCGAACTACCTGCATTACGTCGGGCAGACGCACACGATACTCGGCCTGGTGCGCGCCGGGCTCGGCGCGGCGCTCGTGCCGGCGTCGGCGCGCGAGCTGCACGTCGACGGGGTCGTGTTCCGGCCGGTGGCCGGCGTCGACGTGGCGGCGGAGCTGTATCTCGCGTGGCGCGCGGACAACGACAATCCGGCGCTGCCGGTGTTCAACGCGATGGTCGGTCAGTTCCTGACCGAAGGCGCGGCCGACGGCGTCTAGCCCGGCGGGCTGAAGCGGCGAGCGCGCCGCGCGTTGCGGGCGCGGCGCAGCGCCGCCGTTGCGCCGGGCGGCCCGCCGCTCAGTGCGTGACCGACAGGAACAGGTACGCGGCGAACAGCGACAGATGCACGACGCCGTGCAGGACGGTCGTGCGTCCCTGGCTCAGCGTGAGCGTGCTGACGAGCAGCGTGAGCGCCAGCAGCACGGTTTCCATCGGGCCGATGCCGAGCGTGAGCGGATGTCCGACCCAGATGAACACGGCGGCGACGGTCGGAATCGTCAGCCCGATGCTGGCGAGCGCCGAGCCGAGCGCGAGGTTCATGCTGGTCTGGAGCCGGTTTGCCCGCGCGGCGGTGACGGCCGCGAGCCCTTCGGGCAACAGCACGAGCGCGGCGATCACGATGCCCACGGCGGCCTCCGGCGCGCCGAGCTTCATCACCGCGTGCTCGACGGCGGGCGACAGCAGCTTCGCGAGCAGCACCACGGCGACGAGGCTCGCGAACAGCAGCAGCATGCTGACCGCCGCGGTGCGCGCGCTGGGCGGCGTCGCGTGGATCGATTCGTTCGCACTGTCGTGACTGGCGAGAAAGTAGTCGCGATGGCGAACCGTCTGCACGAACACGAACACGCCGTACAGCACGAGCGACGACACGCCCGCGAACGCGAGCTGCGAATTCGAGAACTGCGGGCCGGGCGCCGCGTTCAGGTAGTTCGGCATCACGAGCGACAGTACCGACAGCGAGGCGAGCACCGCCAGCGCCTTGCTCGCGCCGCGGCCCTGGAAATCCTGCTCGCCGTGCTTCCACGCACCGACCAGCAGGCACAGCCCGACGATGCCGTTGCAGATGATCATCACGGCGGCGAACACGGTGTCGCGCGCGAGGCCCGACTTTTCCGGGCCGGCGCCGAGCATCACCGACACGATCAGCGCGACTTCGATGACGGTCACGGCGACCGCGAGCACGAGCGTGCCGAACGGTTCGCCGACGCGGTGCGCGACGACTTCGGCGTGATGGACCGCGGCGAACACGGCGCCGGCGAGCGCGGCCGCGAACACCGCGATGACGAGGCCTTCGGCCGGCACGGCGCGCGACAGCGCGAGGACGAGCCATGCGGCGAGCGGAGCCCAGAGGGTCCAGCGCGGCAGCTGATTGGACGAAATCGGCATGAACGGTTTCCTATGCGAGCGGCGGCGCGAGACGCGCCGTCACGGGTTGACGAAGCCCGGCCGGGTGATGCGCCGAACGATGACGATGAAGCTCGACGGATGACAGCACGAAGCCGTGCTGCGTCGGGTCTGCCGCAGCGGGGCGGCGAGGGGTGCGGGCGGGCCGAAGCCCGTCGCTGGATGAAGCGGGTTGATGCGACCGGGTACCGATGACGGGATGCGCGGGCCGACAGGCAGACCGGCCGACGACCGACCCGAACGCCGCCACGGCGACGAGAGGCGGCTGCGCGCGGTTCCCCAGGGATGCTGCAATTTGTCGGATTTTATCACACGTTGAAGGTCTACTGCGCGATTTTCCAGAGATTTAGTGAATTTTCGTTCGATAAAGCGTCCCGTTGCCGCATGATTCCTTTCCTGCAGTTTCCGTAAAGCGGCATTGCCCAACGAATTCGGGCTGGCCCCGACATAAATCTACCGACCGGTCGGTTTATAATCGCTCGCACTTCCACTTTCATGACGGATCGCAAGCGATGGCTGTTTCTTCTGCACATTCGGTGAACTCGGGCGCGCTGGCGCCATCGGCGCTCGTCGGCGTGATCGGCGCAGGTGCGATGGGCGCGGGCATCGCGCAGGTCGCGGCGGCGGCCGGTCATACCGTGCTGCTGTACGACCTCGACGAGGCCGCGTGCGACAAGGCGCTCGCCGGCATTCGTGCGCAGTTCGCGAGGCTTGCGGAGAAAGGCCGCCTCGAGCCGGCGCAGGCGGACGCAGCCGGCAGCCGCATCCGCGCCGTGCGCGCGCTGGCCGAGTTCGCCGGCGCCGCGCTGATCGTCGAGGCGGCGGCCGAGCGGCTCGACGTGAAGCGCGAGATCTTCGCGACGCTCGAACGCCATGTCGACGAGCGCTGCGTGCTCGCCACCAACACGTCGTCGATCTCGATCACGTCGATCGCAGCCGGCCTGCGCGCGCCGCAGCGCGTGGCCGGCCTGCACTTCTTCAATCCGGCGCCGTTGATGGCGCTCGTCGAGGTGGTCAGCGGGCTCGCGACGGCCGCGGAGGTCGCACAGCTGCTGTACGACACGGCCGCCGCGTGGGGCAAGCGGCCGGTGATGGCGAAATCGACGCCGGGATTCATCGTGAACCGCGTCGCGCGCCCGTATTACGCGGAGGCGCTGCGCGTGCTGAACGAGCAGGGCGGCACGCCGGCGTCGATCGACGCCGTGATGCGCGACGCCGGCGGCTTCCGGATGGGGCCGTTCGAGCTGATGGACCTGATCGGTCACGACGTGAACTTCGCGGTGACCGAGTCGGTGTTCCGTGCGTACTTCAACGATCCGCGCTACACGCCGTCGTTGATTCAGCAGGAACTCGTGAACGCCGGCTTTCTCGGCCGCAAGTCGGGGCGCGGCTTCTACTCGTACGCGCCCGACGCGCCGCCGCCGGCGCCCGAGTTCGAAGCGCCTTGCGCCGCACCGGCCGACGTCGTGCTGTTCGAGCAGGAAGGCCCGGCTGTGGCGCTCCACGCGCGCTTTGCCGAGCGCATCGGCTCCGCACGCCGCGACGGCCCACACGCCGACGAGCTGATCGCGGTGGCCGGCCGCGCGTCGATCGCGCTGACCGACGGCCGTACCGCGACGCTGCGCGCCGCGCAAACCGGCGTGACCGATCTGGTGCTCGTCGATCTTGCACGCGACTACGCTCGGGCCGGCCTGGTCGCGCTCACGCGTGCGCTCCAGTGCAGCGACGCCGCTTACGCCGATGCGGTCGGCCTGTTCCAGCAGGCGGGGTTCCGCGTCGTGGGCGTCGGCGACGTGCCCGGCATGGTCGCGATGCGCACCGTCGCGATGCTCGCGAACGAGGCGGCCGACACCGTCAATCAGGGCGTGTGCTCGCCCGCCGATCTCGATCTCGCCATGGAAAAGGGCGTGAACTACCCATGCGGCCCGCTCGCGTGGGCCGATGCGATCGGCATCGGCCGCGTGCATCGCGTGCTGTCCCATCTCGCGGCGAGCTACGGCGAGGACCGCTATCGCGTGTCGCCGCGCATCGCCGCGCTGCACGCGGCCGGCCGCACGTTCCGTTAGCCGCCGCCCGCATCCCCTCGATCACGACAACGACATCACTCCACTGGAGGAGCACCCCATGACTCACCCGACGCATCCCGCCGCCGCGCTCGAGCCGATCGAGACCGCCAGCCGCGACGAACTCCAGGCGCTGCAGCTCGAGCGCCTCAAGTGGTCGCTGCGCCACGCGTACGACAACGTTGCACACTATCGCCGGACGTTCGACGCGGCGGGCGTGCACCCGGACGACCTGCACACGCTCGCCGATCTCGCGAAGTTCCCGTTCACGACCAAGAACGACCTGCGCGACAACTACCCGTTCGGCCTGTTCGCGGTGCCGCGCGAGCAGGTCGTGCGCGTGCATGCGTCGAGCGGCACGACCGGCAAGCCGACCGTGGTCGGCTACACCGCGCGCGACATCGACACGTGGGCGAACGTGACGGCGCGCTCGATCCGCGCGGCCGGCGGCCGGCCGGGCGACACGCTGCACAACGCGTTCGGCTACGGGCTCTTCACCGGCGGCCTCGGCATTCACTACGGCGCGGAGCGGCTCGGCTGCATGGTCGTGCCGATGTCGGGCGGGCAGACCGAGAAGCAGGTGCAGCTGATCCGCGATTTCGAGCCGAAGATCATCCTCGTCACGCCGTCGTACATGCTGAACCTGATAGACGAGATGGTGCGGCAGGGGATGGACCCGGCCGACTCGTCGCTGCAGATCGGCATCTTCGGCGCGGAGCCGTGGACGCAGGCGCTGCGCGACGAAGTCGAGACGCGCGCGGGCATCGACGCGCTCGACATCTACGGGCTGTCGGAGGTGATGGGGCCGGGCGTCGCGTGCGAATGCGTCGAGACGAAGGACGGCCCGGTGATCTGGGAGGACCATTTCTATCCGGAGATCATCGATCCGGTCACCGGCGAAGTGCTGCCGGACGGCAGCGCGGGCGAGCTCGTGTTCACGTCGCTGACGAAGGAGGCGATGCCGGTGATCCGCTACCGCACGCGCGACCTCACGGCGCTGCTGCCGCCCACCGCGCGCGCGATGCGCCGGCTCGCGAAGATCACCGGCCGCTCCGACGACATGCTGATCGTGCGGGGCGTCAACGTGTTCCCGAGCCAGATCGAGGAGATCGTCGTCGCGCAGGCCCAGCTGTCCGGACAATTCCAGGTCACGCTGTCGCGCGACGGTCACATGGACCGGCTCGAGCTGGCGGTCGAGCTGCGCTCCGAAGCCGCGGCCGGCATGACCGACGGCGATCGCGCGGCGATCGCGCGCGAGCTGCAGCACCGGATCAAGACGATGATCGGCGTATCGGCCGGCGTGACCGTGCTCGCGGCGGGCGGGATTCCGACGACGGCGACCGGCAAGGCGCGGCGCGTGATCGACCGCCGTCAGGCGGCGTGAATCCGACCGTCACCCGTTCTACCCCAAGGAAACCCGTTCGATGGATGGATTGAAGACTTTGGCCGTCGCGGTCGACGCGCGCGGCATTGCGACCGTCGCGCTGCGGCGCGGCGACGTGCTCAACGCGTTCGACGAGACGATGATCGCCGAACTGACCGACGCCTACACGACGCTCGGCGCGCGCGACGACGTGCGCGCGATCGTGCTGCGTGCCGACGGCCGCGCGTTCTGCGCCGGCGCGGACCTGCAGTGGATGCAGCGCGCGAGCGCGAACGATGCGGCCGCGAACCTGCGCGACGCCGAGCGCTTCGCGGCGATGATGCGTGCGATCCGGCACTGCGCGAAGCCGACCGTCGCGCGCGTGCAGGGCCACGCGTTCGGCGGCGGCGTGGGCCTGTGCGCGGCCTGCGACATCGTGATCGCGAGCGATCAGGCGCGCTTCTCGGTGAGCGAGGCGCGCTTCGGTATCCTGCCGGCGGTGATCGGCCCGTATCTGGTCGAGGCGGTCGGCCAGCGCCAGGCGCGCCGGCTCGCGCTGACCGCGACGCAGCTCGGCGCGAGCGAAGCCGTCGCGATCGGCCTGATCCATCAGGCCGTGCCGCTCGATACGCTCGATGCGACGCTCGAGCGCACGCTCGCCGAGCTGAGCCGCAACGGGCCGAACGCGCTGATGGAGATCAAGCGCTTTTTCGATGCGATCGGCGAATACCCGCCGTCGGCCGAGCGCGCGGCATTCACCGCGCAGACGATCTCGCGCGTGCGCGCGACGGCCGAAGCGAAGGAGGGGTTCGCCGCGTTCTTTGCGAAGCGGCCGCCGGCGTGGGAGCCGGGCGTCGAATAAGGCGGCGCGGGCCGGCTGCGGCGCCGCACGATTTGCGGCGCGCGCGCGGGCGCTTGCTCTACAATGCGTGACCCCCGGCACGCCGCCGGCCCAGCCCTGTCCGTTGATTTCCCCGATGATCGTCAACCGTCTTGTTTCCGAGATCCTGTTCGGCTTCACCGGCCTGATCGGCATCATCAATCCGATCGGCATCGCCTTCCTGTTCCTCGAGCGTACCGAGGCGCTGACCGAACACGAGCGCAACCTGCTCGCGCAGAAGGTGGCGTTCAACGCGTTCATCGTGCTGCTGGTCGCGTTCTTCGCCGGCACGCCGGTGCTGCATTTCTTCGGGATCTCGATGGAAGCGCTGCGCATCGGGGGCGGCTTCGCGGTCGCCGTCGCCGGCTGGCAGATGCTCAACGAGCCGGACGGCCCGGCCGGCGGCGGCGACACGCCGATCAAGCCGATCGATGCGAGCGCAATCATGACGCGCGCATTCTTCCCGCTCACCGTGCCGCTGACCGTCGGTCCCGGTTCGATCGCCACCGCGATCGCGCTGAACGCAAACCGCACGCACAAGCTGTCTGAATTCATGCTGTCGAGCATCGTGTCGATCACGGTGTCCGTGCTGGTTGCGGTCGTGATCTGGCTGACCTACAGCCGCGCCGCGCTGCTCGCGCGCTATCTCGGCACCGAAGGCACCAAGGTCGCGAAGCGCGTGTCGGCGTTTCTGCTGCTGTGCATCGGCGTGCAGATCATGCTGACCGGCTTCTCCGAGTTCCTCCAGCCGCTCGCCGACCAGATCAAGTAAGCCGCTTCGTCGTGGGCCGCATCGGCCGGCGCGGCGTCGGCCCCGCGTGGTGCGGCGGCGCCGGCGCGTTCGCGCGCGACGGGATACCATCCAGCGTCCGGCCGGCGCGCGATGCGCGTGCGGCCGCCATTCCACTTCAACGACGAGGCGTGCGATGCAATACGTGAAATTCGGATCGACCGGGCTGGACGTGTCGAAGCTGGTGCTGGGCTGCATGACGTTCGGCGAGCCGTCGCGCGGCACGCATCCGTGGACGCTGCCGGAGGCGGACAGCCGCCCGATCATCCGGCGCGCGATCGAGGCCGGCATCAACTTCTTCGATACCGCGAACATGTATTCGGACGGCACGTCGGAGGAGATCGTCGGCCGCGCGCTGCGCGACTTCGCGAAGCGCGACGACGTCGTGATCGCGACCAAGGTGTTCTACCGGATGCGGCCGGGGCCGAACGGCGCGGGCCTGTCGCGCAAGGCGATCATGACCGACATCGACCAGAGCCTGAAGCGGCTCGGCACCGACTACGTCGACCTGTACCAGATCCATCGCTGGGACGACGCCACGCCGATCGAGGAGACACTCGAGGCGCTGCACGACGTCGTGAAGGCGGGCAAGGCGCGCTACATCGGCGCGTCGTCGATGTACGCGTGGCAGTTCGCGAAGGCGCTGTACACGTCGAAGCAGCATGGCTGGACGCGCTTCGTCAGCATGCAGAATCACCTGAACCTGCTGTATCGCGAGGAGGAGCGGGAAATGCTGCCGCTGTGCGAGGCCGAAGGCATCGCGGTGATCCCGTGGAGCCCGCTCGCGCGCGGCCGCCTGACGCGCGACTGGAGCGAGACGTCCGGCCGGCAGCAGAGCGACGCGGTTGGCCAGCGGCTCTATGACGCGACGGCCGACGCCGATCGCGCGGTGGTCGAAGCCGTCGCGGCGATCGCGGCCGCGCGCAACGTGCCGCGGGCGCAGGTCGCGCTTGCGTGGGTCGCGCACAAGCGCGGCGTGACCGCGCCGATCGTCGGGATCTCGAAGCCGCATCATCTCGACGATGCGCTCGGCGCGCTGCAACTGAAGCTGAAGGACGACGAGATCGCGGCGCTCGAAGGTCCGTACGTGCCGCACGCGGTGGCCGGCTTCAACTGAGCCGTCGCCTGAGCCGGAGTGGCGCGGCGCCGCCGCGCGGTTCGGCGTTCAGTGCGCGGCGGCGAGCATCGGGTAGGTGAACAGCCCGAAGTGAATCGCGTTCAGCCCGGCATGCGCGAGCGCGGCGGCGACGAGGCCGCCGCGTCGCCATGCAAGCCCGTAGCCGACGCCGGCGAGCGTGCCGAGCGCGATCCACGGCCAGCCGCCCGCCGCGTGCGCGGCGCCGAACAGCAGTGCGCCAACGGCCAGCGCGGCCCACGGCCCCCAGCGGAAGCGGCCGAGCGCGCGGGTCAGCCCGCCTTGCACGTAGCCGCGGAACAGCGCCTCTTCGGCGAGCGTCACGAGCAGCACGTTGTTGACCAGCCAGAGCCAGCCCGAGGCCGGCCATTTCGGCGCCCAGCCGACCATCCCGAACGCGAGCGCGCCGACGAGGCAAGCGGCTGCCGTACCGACGGCCGCCATCGCGCCGACGCGCAGCGCGCGCCGGAGGGGCACCTCGGGCGCCACCCACGGCAGCGTCCACAGCAGCCACAGGCCGACCAGCGGCTTGTCGAAATTCAGGTACATCGTGAACGGCACGGCATCCGGCGTGAAGCGCGTCGGCGCGATCACGCGCGGGTTGTGGAAGCCCGGTATCAGGTGCAGGCTCAGCGCGATCGCGAGCGCCGCGAACACGAGGTGCGCGGCGATCCGCACGGCGAGCGGCCGGCGCGGCGCGACACCCCACGCGGCGGCGGCCAGCAGCGCGAGGGGCGCGAGCGCGATCGGCGCCAGCTTGCCGAATGCGAGCGCGAGCGCATAACCGAACCCGGCGACGGCGACGCTGGTACCGTGCAGCGGGCGCAGCCAGGCGAGTGCGGCGGCCGTGAACAGCGCGAGCCAGATCGTGGCGAGCGGGAGCAGCGAGAGGGACATGGGGCGATGCAACGGGCGAACGGGACGCCGCGCATCATACCTCAGCGAAGTCGCGATGCTGCGCCGCAGCGTCGCGGCGCGAGCGCTCAGCGGCCCGCGGTTTCGGTGAGGCCGTCGCGGGTCGGGATGTCGACGCTGTTGCGCTCGCGGATGCGCCGCCGATACCAGAACGTCCACAGCAGCAGCGTGCCGAACACCGTGTAGCCCATGATCGGTGACACGACCAGCACGCGCTCGACGGGCCACGTCATCACCATCCATAGGCGCAGCAGCATCTCGAGCGTCATGCAGGTGCCCCACACGAACGTCATCAGCCGCAGCATGCGGCGCAGGTACGGCTGCTCGGCCCAGACCGTCTCGAAGCGCTCGGCGCCGCCGGCCATTTCGCGTGCGACGGTGGCACGGGCGAGGTAGAAGATCAGCGGCCGGTCGCGAAACAGCGACAACAGGAACACGACGCCGATCGAGCCGGACGCGAGCGATTCGCGCATCAGCAGCGTGCGCGCGTCGCCGCCGAGCGCCATGCCGATGAGCGACAGCGCGATGCCGAGCAGCACGATCGCGGCCACCGCATCGACGCGGCGGGAGCGGACGAATTCGACGACGGACCAGACGATCGGCGGAACCGCCGACGCGTAGAGAGCGCCGGTTTCCCCGAAATGTGGATGCGCGACCCGGTAGGCGACCCAGGGCAGCAGCAGATTGACGACGAGTTCGAGGAGCAGGCCGGCGCGTGGTTTCACGGGAGCGGGGCGCGGCGGGCGCGCGGCTGTGAAGGCGTTTCGAGTATATCGAAGTCGGACCCCGTGCGTGGGGTGTGGGGTGTTGGCGGCGGTGTGGGGC
>NZ_PQMX01000027.1:0-81117 GCF_004368385.1 Burkholderia sp. B10
GGCGCTCGCCGCCCTTCAGCGCGAGCGGCACGCTCGCCGCGAAATAGCCGACCGGCGTGGGCACCATGCCGACGTCGACGACGTCGACGCCCGCCGCACGCAGGCCATCGGCCAGCGCGCCGACGAGTTCCGGCCCGGACAGGCGGCCGTCGCGCGCGACCACGACGGCGTCGCCGCCTTGCGCGCGCACTTCGCTGCCGAACGCGCGGCCGATGGCGCGCGCCGTGTCGGCGTCGAGCGTCTTGCCGACCACGCCGCGAATGTCATATGCCTTGAAGATGGATTGGGAGATCATCAGTTCTCTCTCTGTTGCCTGCATGGAAAATTGTCTGGCCGCCTGTCGCGTGCGCCCGGCATCATACTGCGGGCCCCTCGGCGCAACGGACGGGACGGCTGGAGCGGCCCCGATCCCACTTATAATCGCGGGTTTTGATGACGCGCATCGTAGCCATTTTAATGCCTAGCCGTTCCGCCGCCGCCCACCTGCCGCCTCCGGGCGCTTTCCCGGCCGCCGCCAGCGCGTGCGGCCGCCGCGCATGCTGAAGCGATTCGGCAACCCGGACGTCGCGAAGGCCGTCGCGAACCTCGTCTGGCTCGGGCTCGAACGGCTCACGCAGATCGGCGTCGCGATCGCGATCAGCGGCCTTCTGGCCCGGTATTTCGGGCCGGACGTGTTCGGCAAATGGCAGTATGCGAATACGCTCCTCCTCGTACTGGCGCCGCTCACCTGGGTGTGCGGCGCCGAAATCCTGGTTCCGACCATCGTGCAGCGCGCCGGCGCGCAACCCGGCACGCAACCCGGCGCGGTGCTCGGCAGCGCGTTCGTGCTGCGCATCGGCGTGTCGGCCGCCGCGCTCGCCGCGACCTGGATCGCGATCGGCGCCGGCGCGTTCGACCCGCTCGTCGGCGCGATGCTCGCGGGCCTCGCGGTCACGATGGTGTTCCGCGAGCCGTTCGTCGGCGTGATCAACGCGTGGCTGCAGAGCATGACGTACAGCAAGCCGCAGCTCGTCACCAGCATGGTGACGGCGCTGGTCAAGGCGCTGCTCGTCTGGCTGCTCGTGCGCGCGGCCGCCGGCCCGGCCCGCTTCGCGTGGCTGTGGGCGCTCGAGGCCGCGGCGATCGGCTTCGCGCTGCTGCTCTACTACCGCCACCGTAACGGCGGCGCGCTCGGCTGGACGTTCGACAAGCCGCTGTTCAGGCACTTCGCGACGGCCGGCACCGTGTTCTGGCTCGGCCTGATCTGCATGTACCTGTTCCTGAAGCTCGACCGCCTGATGCTCGAGCGTCACGTGTCGTTCGCCGACCTGGGCCGCTATGCGGCCGCCCAGCAGCTCAACGAGAACTGGATCACGCTCGCGCTGATGCTCGCGCAGACCATCGCGCCCGCGTTCGTGTACCGCGTGCAGGACGTCGCGCGGCTGCGCCGCAACATCGTCCGGCTGATCGCGATGACCGCCGCGCTGATGACGGCCGGCGCGCTGGTGCTGGACGCCGCCGCGCCGCTCGTCGTGGGCAAGGTGTTCGGCCGCGGCTACGAGGCGTCGGTCGACATCTTCCGCTGGGCCGTCTGGCTGTCCGTGCCGGCCGGCATCGAGGCGATAGGCAATCTTATCGTTCTCAAATATCAAGCAAAATTCGTGTTGCTGGCGAAATGGGTGCTCGCGCTCGCGATCGCCGCGCTCGTCAACGTGCTCGCGATCCCGCGGCTCGGCCTGTACGGCGCGCTCGTCGGACTGGCCGCGGGCTACGTCGCGGCCGCCGCCGTCAACTTTTATTACATCCGTATCAAGCTGCGCCCATGACGCCTTCCGATTGCCCGCCCCTGCTCGACGACGTGGCCGTGCTGATGCCCGCCTACAACGGGCACGACGACGTCGTGCGCACCCTCGCGTCGTTTCGCGAGGATGCGCGCGTGCACGTGCTGATCGTCGACGACGGCAGCACGCCGCCGATCGTCGCGCCCGCGCTGCCGGGCCTCGCGATCGAGGTGCTGCGCATGCCGCGCAACGGCGGCATCGAGCGCGCGCTCGAGGCCGGCATCGACACGCTCGCCGCGCGCGGCTTCCGCTATGCGGCGCGCATCGACGCCGGCGACCTCGCCGCGCCGCAGCGGCTCGCGAAACAGCGTGCGTATCTCGATGCGCATCCGCGCGTGGCCTGTGTCGGCATGTGGACGCAGGTCGTGTCGCGCGTCGGCGAAGCGCGTTTCATGCTGACGCCGCCGGCCGACCCGCGCACGCTGCGCCGCACGCGCTTTCTGCGCTCGCCGCTCGTGCATCCGTCGGTGATGCTGCGCATCGACGCCGTGCGCGAAGTCGGCAACTATCGCGCGAAGTACCGCGCGGCCGAGGATCTCGATCTTTATTTACGGTTAATGCAACGTTACGATTGCGCGAACCTGCCCGAGCTCGGCCTCTATTACGAGCTCAACGAGGGCGGGATCAGCGCGACCAAGCGCCGCCGCCAGCTGATCTCGACGCTGTCGCTGCTGCTGCGTCACTTCAACGTGCTGAACCCGTACGACTGGGCCGGCCTCGCCAAGAACCTGCTGCATTTCGTGACGCCGTATCGCACGCTGCAGCGGATCAAGCAGACGCTGTTCGCCGCGCGGCCGTCCGCGTAGTCCGCACCGGCTTTTTCGACGCTTTATTTTTTCTTTTTTTCATGTCCGCCACCTCCCCGCTGCGCATCGCGCTCGTCTGCAACACGGCCTGGGCGATCTACACGTACCGACACGGGCTGATCCGTGCGCTCGTCGCGCGCGGCGCCGAGGTCGTCGTGATCGCGCCGTACGACCGCACGGTGCCGCTGCTCGAACAGATGGGCTGCCGCTACGTCGCGCTCGCCGTCGCATCGAAAGGCACCAGCCCGCGCGAGGATCTCGGCACGCTGGCCGCGCTGGTGCGTCACTACCGCGCGCTGAAGCCCGATCTCGTGTTTCATTACACGATCAAGCCGAACATCTACGGGTCGATCGCCGCGTGGCTCGCGCGCGTGCCGTCGATCGCCGTCACCACGGGCCTCGGCTACGTGTTCATCCAGAAGAGCCGCGCGGCCAGCGTCGCGAAGCGCCTGTACCGCTTCGCGTTCCGCTTCCCGCGTGAAGTCTGGTTCCTGAACCGCGACGATCTCGCGACCTTCACCGACGAGCAGTTGCTCGCGCATCCCGAGCGCGCACGGCTGCTGCACGGCGAAGGCGTCGATCTCGAGCAGTTCGCGCCGGCGCCGTTGCCGGCCGGCCGCGGCCCCGTGTTCATCCTGATCGGCCGGCTGCTGTGGGACAAGGGCGTGCGCGAATACGTCGAGGCCGCGCGCGCGGTGCGTGCGCACTATCCCGACGCGCGCTTCCAGCTGCTCGGCCCGCTCGGCGTCGACAATCCGAGCGCGATCGGCCGTGCGGACGTCGACGCGTGGGTTGGCGAAGGCGTCGTCGAGTACCTCGGCGAGGCGCACGACGTGCGGCCGCACATCGCGGCGGCCGACTGCGTCGTGCTGCCGTCGTATCGCGAGGGCGTGCCGCGCACGCTGATGGAAGCGTCCGCGATGGGCCGCCCGATCGTCGCGACCGACGTGCCGGGCTGCCGCGACGTCGTCGCCGACGGCGACACGGGTTTCCTGTGCCGCGTGCGGGACGGCGCGAGTCTCGCCGAACAGATGATCCGCATGATCGAGCTCGGCGCGCCGGGACGTGAAGCGATGGGCGCGCGCGGGCGCCGCAAGGTGGCCGCGGAATTCGACGAGCAGCAGGTCGTCGAACGCTACCGGCAGACCATTCATACATTGACCGGCATCACACTCTGAAGGAGCGCATCAGCATGACCGCTAAAGGCACCATCCTCGTGACCGGCGGTGCGGGCTACATCGGCTCGCACACCGCCGTCGAGCTGCTCGACAACGGCTACGATGTCGTGATCGTCGACAACCTCGTCAACAGCAAGGTCGAAGCCGTGCGCCGGATCGAGCGCATCACCGGCAAGACGCCGGCGTTTCACCAGGTCGACGTGTGCGACGAAGCCGCGCTCGCCAAGGTGTTCGACGCGCACCCGATCACCGGCACGATCCACTTCGCGGCGCTCAAGGCGGTCGGCGAATCGGTCGCGAAGCCGCTCGAGTACTACCAGAACAACCTCGGCGGGCTGCTTGCCGTGCTGAAGGTGATGCGCGAGCGCAATGTGCGGCAGTTCGTGTTCAGCTCGTCGGCGACCGTATACGGCGTGCCCGAGCGCTCGCCGATCGACGAGTCGTTCCCGTTGTCCGCGACCAATCCGTACGGCCAGTCGAAGCTGATCGCCGAGCAGATCCTGCGCGACCTCGAGGTGTCCGACCCGTCGTGGCGCATCGCGACGCTGCGCTACTTCAATCCGGTCGGGGCGCATTCGAGCGGGCTGATCGGCGAGGATCCGGCCGGCATTCCGAACAACCTGATGCCGTATGTCGCGCAGGTCGCGGTGGGCAAGCTCGAGAAGCTGCGCGTGTTCGGCTCCGACTATCCGACGCCGGACGGCACCGGCGTACGCGACTACATCCACGTCGTCGATCTCGCGAAGGGGCACATCGCCGCGCTCGATGCGCTCGCGACGCGCGACGCGAGCTTCGTCGTGAACCTCGGCACCGGCCAGGGCTACAGCGTGCTCGAAGTCGTGCGCGCGTTCGAGAAGGCGTCGGGCCGGCCGGTGCCGTACGAACTCGTCGCGCGCCGCCCGGGCGACATCGCAGAGTGCTACGCGAACCCGCAGGCCGCCGCCGACATCATCGGCTGGCGCGCGACGCTCGGCATCGAAGAGATGTGCGTCGACCACTGGAAATGGCAGGAGGGGAACCCGCGCGGTTTTGTATAATCCGCTGTCCATTTTTCGAGCGATCCCATGCTCAGCTTCGCGTCCGGCTTCATCGCCTCCCTGCTCGTCACGTTGTTCATCGTCCGCTACGCGCATCTGCACGAGAAATTCTCGGTCGACAGCGATCTGGCTGGCGTGCAGAAATTCCACGTGCGGCCGGTGCCGCGGGTGGGCGGCATCGGGATCCTGGCCGGGGTCGTCATCGCCGCGCTGATCCTGTCGCGGCGCTATCCGACGATCGCCGGCAGCATCCTCGGGATCGCCGCATGCGGGATGCCGGCGTTCCTGTCGGGGCTCGTCGAGGATCTGACCAAGCGCGTGTCGCCGCGCGCGCGGCTGCTGTGCACGATGGGCGCGGCCGCGCTCGCGTTCTGGCTGCTGGGCATCGCGGTCAAGCGCATCAGCGTGCCGCCGCTCGACTTTCTGCTGGGCTACGTGGTCATCTCGGCGTTCATCACGGTGCTCGCGGTCGCGGCGCTCGCGAACGCGATCAACATCATCGACGGGTTCAACGGGCTTGCTTCGATGGTGAGCTTCATGATGTTCGCGTCGCTCGCGTATGTCGCGTTCCACGTCAACGACGCGGTCGTGATGTCGGCGTCGATCATCATGATGGGCGCCGTGCTCGGGTTCTTTCTGTGGAATTTCCCGGCCGGGTTGATCTTTCTCGGCGACGGCGGCGCTTATTTCATCGGGTTCATGCTGGCGGAACTCGCGATCATGCTCGTGATGCGCAATCGCGAGGTGTCGGCGTGGTATCCGGTGCTGCTGTTCATGTATCCGATCTTCGAGACGTGCTTCTCGATCTACCGGAAGAAGTTCATCCGCGGGATGTCGCCGGGGATTCCGGACGGCGTGCATCTGCACATGCTCGTGTACAAGCGGCTGATGCGGTGGGCGGTGGGGACCAAGCATGCGCATGATCTGACGCGGCGCAATTCGCTTACCTCACCTTATCTGTGGCTGCTGTGCCTGGTTGCGGTGATTCCGGCGACGCTGTTCTGGCGGCATACGGTGCATCTGTTCGTGTTTGTCGTGCTGTTTGCGCTCACTTACGTTTGGCTTTATCTCAGCATCGTCAGGTTCAGGGCGCCGAAGTGGATGGTGGTGAGGAAGGAGAGGCGGGGGCATTAAGTCACGCTGCCAAAACGAAAAAGCGTCCCGCGGGACGCTTTTTCCTGGTCGGCACTAACGCAGCCGAAGCGGCAGCCGAAGCGCGTGCGCGCTCATTCGTTCGATACCGCTCGCACCAAAGGCACACTCTGCAGCACCGGCGCGACGGACGGCTGATACTCCGGCACCCATCGCCGCAAGTCGCGCCGCACCTCGTCGTCGTTGAGCACGCGGTGCTGCATCAGCCACGGCAGCAACTCGTCGAGCAGGTGGTCCGGCACTTCCCGCGCACGGGCGATCCGCAGCTTCGGATGCGGCGTGCGCGTGGTCGTTTCGTCGTCGGCGAGCAGTTCCTCGTACAGCTTCTCGCCCGGACGCAGCCCCGTGAATTCGATCCGGATCTGCCCTTCCGAGAAACCGTAGAGACGAATCAGGTCGCGCGCGAGGTCGACGATCTTGACCGGCTCGCCCATGTCCAGAATGAAGATCTCGCCGCCATGGCCCATGCTCGATGCCTGCAGCACGAGCTGCGACGCCTCGGGAATCGTCATGAAGAAACGCGTGATCTCGGGATGCGTGACCGTCACCGGGCCGCCCTTCGCGATCTGCTGCTGGAACTTCGGGATCACGCTGCCGGCACTGCCGAGCACGTTGCCGAAGCGCACCGTCTCGAACTGCGTGCCCTCGCTCGTCTGTTGAAGCGCCTGGCACGCCATTTCGGCGAGCCGCTTGCTCGCGCCCATCACGTTGGTCGGGTTGACGGCCTTGTCGGTCGAGATCAGCACGAAATGGCGCACGTCGTGACGGATCGCCGAGCGTGCGACGCGGTACGTACCGAGCACATTGTTGCGCAGCGCCTGCCACGCGTTGAGCTCTTCCATCAGCGGCACGTGCTTGTAAGCGGCCGCGTGGAAGACGATATGCGGCGCATAGCGCGACATCACCTGATCGAGCAGCAGCGAATCCTTCGCATCGCCGATGATGGGCACCACGTGCTGGTCGGGGAAGCGCTCGCGCAACTCCTCGGTGAGCCGATACATCGCATATTCGGACAGGTCGAACGCGACCAATTGCGCCGGCTTGAAGCGGAGAATCTGCCGGCACAGCTCGGAGCCGATCGACCCGCCCGCGCCGGTCACCATCACCACGCGGCCGCGCAGCAGCGCTTCGACGTGCGGTGTATCGATCGTCACCGCGTCGCGACCGAGCAAATCCTCGAGGTCGATGTTGCGCACCTGCGACAGGAAGCCCTGCCCCGGCATCAGGGCGGTCAGCGACGGCAGCACCATCGCCTTGATGCCGGCGCGCACGCACAGCGTCGCGACGCGGCGCTGTGTTTCGACCGACGCCGACGGAATCGCGATGATCGCGTATTCCACTTTCAGCGCGTCGGTCCAGTGCTTCAGGTCGTTGAATGAACCGAGCACTTTATAGCCATAGATTTCGCGCCCGCGCTTGGTCGGATCGTCGTCGAGCAGGCCGACCAGACGCCATTCACCCGATCGCGACAGTTCGCGGGCGAGGCTCGCGCCGGCCGTGCCGGCACCGAGCACGAGTATCGGCTTGCCTTGCCCGACCAGCCCACCATACAGGTAGAACTCCTTCGTCGCGCGGTACAGCGCGCGGGCGCCGCCCATCGCCAGGAACAACATCAGCGGCGACACGAGCAGCACGGAGCGCGGGATGATGGGGGACGGCTGGAACATCACCGCGCCGATCATCACGATCACTCCGCCGCCGACGACCGCCTTCGAGATCCGGACCAGATCGGGGAGGCTTGCGAACACCCACAGGCCGCGATACAGGCCGAACACGTGAAACATCAGCGCGTAGACGGGCAGCACCCAGACGAGCGCCGTCAGCGCGCCGCTCATGAAGTCGGACGGCACGCTGCCGTTGAAACGGACGAGATAGGCGAACAACCACGCGGTGGTGACCGCCGTCAGGTCAAACAGGAAAGCGCTCAGCGAAAGCCATGATGCCTTGGTTCGCAACATCGGCAGGAAACCTCAAGAGTTATTTTCGGCAGCCGACTGAAACCGGCGCCAACGCATGTCGATCAAGAGTCCGAGACATGCCAGGACGCCGTACCATCCGAAGAACGCCAGCCACTGCTGCGGTTCCGGGCGGCCCTTCGCCCACAGAGCAACGATTATGCCTGCGAGCATGATGAGGTACCAATAAAGAGCGGTCCGGCTATGACCTACGCCCGCGCGGACCATCCTCTGATAATAGTGCTCCCGATGGGCCTGCCAGAACTTTTCTCCGCGTAACAATCGTCTCGAAAGTGTTACAGATGCATCCGCAATAAAGGGAGCGAAGACGAGCGCGGGAAACCAGATCGGCCACACGTTCCCTCGCCAGCCCCAATAGCCGACGGCACCGGCGAGGAATCCGAGCGGAATCGAGCCCGCATCGCCGAGAAACAGCCGGGCCGGATGGAAATTCAGCAGAAGAAAGCCGAGCGCGGCGCCCGAGATGGCGGCGCCGGCGACGACCAGATCCGGCGACGGTCCTGGGCCGCCGAGGGCCGCGATCGCATATGCGCCGAAGCCGAACAGCGCCATGCCGCCCGCGAGGCCGTCCGCGCCATCCATGAAGTTGTACAGGTTCGTCAACCAGACCATCACGAAGCCGATGCCGGCCAGCAACCACCACGGTGCGTCGGCCGGATACACCGCGAGCAGCGCGACGACCGCTGCGAGGTGCGCCGAGAACCGCACGCGTGCCGGCAGCCCGCGCCGGTCGTCGATCTGCGACATCGCGGCCAGGCCAGCGGCGGCGGCCGCGATCAGCCACAGGTGCGGCGCCAGCGCGAGCAACGCAACGACGCAGACCGGGACGATGCCCCACCCGCCGACGCGCGGCGTCGGCAGCGTATGGAGCGAACGGTCGTTCGGAATATCGGTGGCGAGGCGCCACGCCAGGCCGGTGGCGAGCAGGATGCGCAGGATGGCCGTCGACGCGATGGCAGCGGCCAGCGCCACCGCGGCCGCCTGCGGCCACGTGGAGAGGGTGAAATGCATGTCGGCTATTGTTGTGTATCGCGCAAACGATACCATGCAGCCGTCGCTTCGAGGCCCTGTCGTGTCGTGTAGGGCGGATGCCAACCGAGCACACGGGTGATTCGGCCCGTGTCGAGCTGGAGACTGCCCGTCAGGCGGTCGATTGCCGCCCGGCGGCCGGTCAGCGCGCCAACGACACGCAGCACGGCAGACGGGACCGGAATCAGGCGGGCCGGCTTGCCCAGCGCTTCACCGACCAGCCGCAGCAGGCCGGTGACCGACGGTGCGTCGTCGTCGGCCACGTGGAAGCATTCGCCCGCCGCACGCGGATCGATTGCGCATCGCAGTAGCGCGTCGGCGAGGTTGTCGACGTAGACGATGCTGCGGCGTGCCGGGATTGAGCCGAGCGGTAGCGGCATCCCGCGCGCGACGGCGTCCATCATCTTCAGGAAGTTCGCTCGGACGGCAGGACCGTAGACGAGCGGCGGACGAACGATCACGACGTCGAGCCCGTTCGACGCACCGAACTGCGCGAGTTCGCGCTCCGCGCGCAGCTTCGAGCGACCGTAGGCGTCCTGAGGAGCGGGGGGCACCGCTTCCGACAATGGCGCGCCGCCATCGCTCTCGCCGACCGCCTTGATGCTGCTGGCGTACACGATGCGGCGAACGCCGTGCCGGCGCGCGGCTTGGGCGAGCCGCATGGTGCCGGCGACGTTGGTCGCGTCGAACGCGGCGTCGGGATCCGGCGACTCGTCGCGCATCACGTGTACGCGAGCGGCCAGATGTATCACGCAGTCGGCGGCCAGATCGGCGGGCCATGCTTGGTCGACACCGTCGAAATCGGCGGCGTCGTGCACCCATTCGCGCACGCCGGCGACAGACCCGCCCTGGCGCCTGACCAAGGCGGTGACGGTGTGCCCGGCCTCCAGCGCGCGCCGGCAGACCGCGCGCCCGACAAAGCCGTTTGCGCCGGTGACGATGAGGTGGCTCACCACAGCCTCCAGCCGAAACGGTTGTAGAACTTGAAGGCCGACGCGGCGAACATGCGGATGTGCGCGAAGCCCTTGCGCGACGCGCCGCCGCCATGGTGGATCACCCGCACCGACGGGACATAGGCGACGCGCGCGACGTCGTGCGTGCGCAGGCTGAGGTCATAGTCCTCGAAGTAGAGGAAATAGCGCGGATCGAAGCCGCCGAGTTTCTTCAGCACTTCGGTGCGGAACAGCATGAAGCAGCCGCTGACGATGGGCGGGTCCCAGACGATGTCGTGGTCGTTGATGACGTCGCGCATTTCGTAGTGGGCGAGGCGGCGATGGAACCGCTTGCGCCACCCTGCCGGCAGGAATCCACGCACGGCAAGATCCATCACGGTGGGAAAGCGCCGGCAAAGGTGCTGCAATGTTCCATCCTCATTACTGATACGCGGCGCAAGCAGTCCCACCTGATCGTTCTCGTCGAGAAAGGCTATCGCCTCAACTAGTGCAGATGGGTCGATGTCGACATCTGGATTCAGGACGAGGTGGTATCGGCTACCCAGGCTCTGCAAAACACTGTTATGGCCGCGACCGTATCCGATATTGCCATGCCCTGCGGCAATCACGACGTCTGCGCAGACTGCATGTAGCGACTGGATAGGACTCGCCAGGTCCGGTAGCCCGCCGTTGTCGATCAGGTAGATCGACGTCCTGCTCGGTACCCTTCCCTCGCCAAGAATTGATATCGCGCCCCGTAGCGTGTCGAGAGTCCTCACCAAGGCCGGGACATCCGGCCGGAACACAACCACCGAAACTGAAAGTTGCGTGCCCTCGCTCCGCGTGCTTGCGGTCACCGCGCACACCATCGAATTTGGTTCCTGACCATCCCGTACCGTTCCCTAAAAGCCGTAAGTTTGGGCATAAGACGCCCCCTTGGCAAGCGACGCCCGTGACCACGGTTACCGATACTTACATGAGCATTCGCTCCACTTGCTAGACTTCCGCAATGACTGGAGCAGGCGTCGGAACCGGTGTTGTGCGTTAACATTGCCTGCTCGCACAAGAACACCCATGGAGCACGTCTCTTCAATCTCAGCATGCGCCAGTCCCGGACGCCACCGCGCCACCATGGAGCGGCCACAGTTGCTACCGGAAGCGTAAGCGAGTACTCGGGGCGGCCGCGACAAAGACTGCTCCCCGTGGCGTCCTCATGACCTTGAGCATTTCCCCGTCGGCAAAGAAGATCTATGACTCACCCAAAATTCCGCGTATTGCTGCTTGACACGAAATATCGCAACCCGAACCACTACATTTGCCTCGCGATTTTTCATGCCTTGCAGCGACACCCGGACGTCGCATTCGTCGCGAAAGTAGATCCCATCGATGCCGCTCCCACGGCGATGCATCAGAATTGCAATCTGTTCATCGCCTTCGATGGCGAGGAACTCCGCAAGGATCTGTGCGCGACACTTGCAGCGATTTGTGGCCGCTCCGTGCTTTGGGTGACCGAAGATCCCTACGAGCTTCCAATTAATCAGAAAAATGCCGAACTGTTCGACGTCGTGTTCACGAACGATTCGTCCAGTGTTTCAGCATACGGAAATCGGGGTAGACATTTGCCGCTCGCAGGCGCAGTGGAGTTTCATTCACTTCCGGTCCTGCCACCGGAGCAAGAACTGCGTTATCACATGTTTTTCGCCGGCACCGCCTGGCCGAACCGCAGCGAGTTCTTGCGCTCGGTTCTCAAGCAATTACCCGAGAATTGGAAATACAAGCTAGCGCTTCCGACCAATCCGTTCCTCCCTCCGCACGGAATCGATCTGCCGACTAGCGCCCTCTCCTGGCGCACATCGCCGTCTGACTTCGCACGTTTTGCAAATCGAAGTGCCATGACCCTGATGCTGCCCCGCGTTTTCACCGCGTCTGGAGGCCGCGAATTCGCGGAGACGCCTCCCCCTCGATTGTTCGAGGCCGCGCTCTCGGGGTCCGTTCAGATCGTTCACGAGTCGCTGACAGAGGTTAAGGACTTCTTTGTACCGGATAGGGAGCTTGTCCTCTTCTCGGACGAACGTGATTTCATCCAGAAAGCGACACGGATAATCGACGATCGCGCCTATCGTAACGAGATTGCAGAGGCAGCTCGTACGAAGGCAACTCAGTTACATACGTACGATCGACGCGTCGATACCATCCTGGCCGCCGCGTCGAATATTCCATCCCCCGCAGCGCAACCGGTGACCTCGGATCGGCGAACAATCATATTCGTGACACACAATGTCATAGGCGGCGCTAATTTCGGCGGAGTTGAGGTATATCTCGACCTTCTACGTCCCGAATTGCGAAATGATTTCAACGTACTGTTCTATGTTCCCGACAATGGAACCGGGCGGTCCGCTCGCCTTTTGTCAGAGACTTACGAAACGCTCGAAACCTTTCAGTTCGCACGTCGATACGAAACAGATATGCTTCGATGCGAAGAAAGGGAAAACACATTCCGAAATATCCTGAGCAAGTATAAGGTCGATCTCGTCCATTTCCATCACACCATCGGCCACCCGCCGTCGCTCATCTTCGCGCCACCACTGCTTGGAATTTCGAGCGCATTCACCGCACATGATTTTTACGGTGTCTGTCACGAGTTTAATTTGCTGTCGTTCAAGGACACATACTGCGGCGCACCAGATATTCCACTGTCCCAATGCGATGTATGTTTATGGCAGAAGCACCATATTGCGCCGGGATCGCAGGCAATAAGACGGAGTTTTTGGAACGACGTGCTGAGCCGCGTCGATATGCTCGTCTTCAATACGAAACAGAGCAAACGCATCTACGAGCGGATCTATCCCTCAGTGAGGAGTCACGCCAACGTACAGGTGATTCCGGTACCTATCCCTGACCGTACGGCCGCGACGACATGCCACACCAAACCCACACCACTCAAAGTGGCGTGGCTCGGCAATGTCACTCATCAGAAAGGGGGTGATATTCTTGCGCGCGCCCTTCCCCTACTCGCACACGCACCGGTCGAATTCCATCTATTTGGCCGAATCGACCCGCAGTACGCCGATTTTTCGAATCGCGCCCGCTATCCTAACGTCGTCACCCACGGAAGTTACCGGTACGATGACATGCCGGCCGCGTTGAAGGATTGTGACGTCTCCCTCCATTTATCGATTTGGCCCGAGACTTACTGCTTAACCCTGTCTGAAGCGCTTCAGATGGGCCTCGTGCCCATCGTTACAGATATCGGTGCCCTTGGAGAACGCATCCAGCATGGTGTCAACGGGCTGAAAATCGCCCCCGGCAGTGAGGGAGATCTGATTGACGCCGTCCATGCACTTATCGACTCGCCATCAGCACTGGCGAAGTATCGATCAAATATCTCTCCGGCGCTCTACTCGCGCACTTCCGATCACGTGACCGCTCTGAGATCTGCGTATTCGCGGTTGCTGCCCCATCTGTCTCGAAGCAGTGCACCATCTGTGGGTGAATTGAATCTCGCAGACACAGGAATCGCGCCCCTTCCATCGAGTTGGCACCATGGAACGCAGCACTTGCCACTCGGCGGACAAGTGTTTTCGGGCGCAGTACGGAAGGCGCACAAGCTGGCAGCATTCTACAAGATCCACGGTTTTCGTCCGACGCTGCGCATCATTGCAAACCGAATTCGCGTCTCGAGGTAAAGCATGAAAGTTTTAATCGCGGGTGCGTCGCCCGACGCAATCAACAACAATGCAGTACTTCGGGGATATGTGGCAAATGGTTTTCGTGGCCTCGATAAAGTAGCGGACGTGACCGTTTGTTCACTCGAGAGCGCCACGATGATCGCAAAAGCCGCAGTGCCGGATCTGATTCTGGTGTTTGGATCCTGCATGCCCTTGGAGGCACACTATCTTCCTTTAAAGCAAGTTGCCATGGACCTTGGCGCCACGATGGCCTTTTGGCTTCATGACGACCCATATGAATTTGATCACGCAGCGAAGATCGTACCGCTTGCGGACATAATTTTTTCAAATGACAAGTGGACCTCCACGCATTACCCACATCCACATGTCGTTCATCTTCCGCTCGCAGCGGATCCAAACGCACATTTCCGGAATTTCAAAACAGAAAAAGCACGCGACCTGTTCTTCTGTGGAGTCGGATTCAATAATCGCGTTCAACTTCTACGGGATTGTGCCGCTCATCTGCGCGACATCAATGTTGAGGTACTTGGTGACGGTTGGCCGGAAGATCTGGGTTTTGCGGCGAATCGACGGATCCGTAACGACGCGCTTCCGGATATGTACGCTTCATCGCTAATTACGTTGAACGTTGGGAGACGGCACAACCTGGCGAACGAGCGATTCAATCTCGATGCATCGACACCGGGGCCACGAACATTTGAAGCGGCCGCAGCCGGCACCGTGCAGTGCATGTTCGTCGAAGGCCTCGAGATCAGTGACTATTACGATGAATCGAGCGGAGAAATCTTGTTATTCGATTCACCCGCGGAGTTACGACAGCATTGTGAAATGCTGAAAGACGATCCCGCAATGGCAAAAAGAATCGCACTCGCCGCTCAGGCCCGCACTCTGCGAGATCACACATACCAAAATCGCGCAGAAAAAATCCTTCATTCGGTACAGCGACTTCGCTCTATATAAGCCCCTTTTTGCCAAATACCTATTTGGCAAAAAGGGCAGAATCTCCTCAGATCAAAGAGGCGACACAACGAATGCAGGCATCCGTGCCTGCGTCCCACGCGCTTTCAAGAAAGAGTCGGCAACGTCGAGCGCTTCGGCAATAGTAACGTCCATGTCGAGGTAGCGATATGTGCCCAGTCTCCCCACGAACGTGACGTTTCGCTGAGCTTCGGCCAAATCGACGTAGTCCCGAAGCATTGCCTTATCTTCGACCAAGCGAATCGGATAGTAAGGCGTATCACCTGGCCGGCATTGGCTACTAAACTCCTTGAACACGATGGTTTCCTCGTGCTCTTCCCAAGGAGTAAAGTGTTTATGTTCGGTAATTCGCGTATACGGAACGTCTTCATCCGGGTAGCTCATCACAGCACAACCTTGAAAATCTCCTTTGTCGTAGAAAGGCTCAAACGTTAGCGTTCGATATGCGAGGCGTCCCAATTTGTGCTCAAACCAGCTATCCAACGGCCCACTAAAAAACACGTGATCGTATTTCGACACCGATGTCGAGTCGAATTCTGTTCTCAAGTGAACGTCAATATTTTCGTGATCGAGCATACGCTGCACCATGACGGTGTAACCTTCGACTGGCATCCCTTGAAAACGATGACTGAAGTAGTTGTCATCGTAGTTAAATCGAATTGGCAACCTCTTCAAGACGGAAGCCGGCAGCTCACTTGGTGGCAGGCCCCATTGCTTGATCGGATAACCGCGAAAAAAAGCATGGTACAGATCTTTCCCGAGAAAACGCAATGCCTGATCCTCAAAGCTTCGAACCTCGGAAATCGATTTTTCTGCTAGTTGCTCGATAAATTCTTTCGCTTGCTTTGGATTAAAAGTTTTTCCAAAAAACTGATTGATCGTATGCAAATTTATCGGAAGCCCGTACACGTTACCGCCGGTTGTCGCCTTCACCCGACAAATATACGGAGCAAACTGCGCGAAACTGTTTACATACTTCCAGACACGCTCGTTGTCCGTATGGAAAATATGCGGACCATGCACGTGAACCATCACGCCAGTTCTTGTGTCCCGCTCCGTGTGGCAGTTACCGGCTACGTGATCTCGCGACTCCACCACTGTGACCTTGACTCCTTGCTCGGCCAGTTCACGCGCGATGACCGCACCAGACAAGCCCGCGCCAACAACGAGTATCTTTTCCATATCAATCCTTCCACCGTTGATCCAATGCCGTGGCTAGAGGAAAAATCGCGCGCCTAAGGAATCCCGGCAGTCGTCGCCACACTGCCGATGCAATCCGTCGTTTCGTGGTATTGCGCCGCAACGACAACGGAGTGGACGATGGATTCAGTCTCAGAAGGCGATCTTCGTACCAAAGCGTCATTCTCAGATAAAACCAATAATATTGCGCAAACTCAGAACTCGGATCGTTCCATGGCTTGACCGCGCCTGCGTAATGCAACATCGAGGGATTCTTTCGTGATTCGAGGTAGGCATTGTATATATCAACCGGCAATGCGCTGCCGTGCCCGGGCGGCAAACTGACACTATTCCAAGTCAAATCAAGAAACTTGACGTCACCGACAAGATACTTGTTCAAAATATCTTGATCGAGGAACCAATATCGATTGCGCTTCAAATCAGAAATCATTTTCTGACACAAGCGATTTTCCCGAAGCCGCTCAAGATTGAATAAAATCAGCCCCGCTTGAAAATAGTCGCGATATTGATCCTTCATCCCGACCACATCGGATAAGTATTTCGCGGTCGGATAACCACCTGTCTCGGCCATTGAGCGAACTCCCATGGCAACGAAGGACGCCATGATCACATCCTTCACGGCCGCGGCCGACTTTCCATCCAGCTCCGTATCGAATATCTTGGCGACGTCGTCGATCACAACCGCGTCGGTATCGAGAAATAAGATCTTACTGCGGTTGTAAACAATTTCCGGTAACGCGAGGCGATAGAACGTGGCGCGCGTGAAGTACATGTGCGCATCGATGTCGAGAAACTGCATCGACATATCGATGAATGAAATCTTTGCATGTGGATGCAACCGTTCCAGCGCCTGGAGACCGCGCCGTTCGAGTTCGGTCATTCCGCCATCAAGAACCAGAAAATCAATGAATCGATCCTGAGCGGCGTTCGAAAAAACCGACGCGATAAGCGCGGCCATGTGAGCAACGTAATGCGAGTCCGTGGCGGCGACAACTGATACGGGCCTGAGATCGGTTACTGGCAACGGCGGGCATTGCGCAGTGGGGGAAGTATCCTTTACGAATACGCGGCGCAGGTATTTGACACGTAAGTTTTTGTCGTCCGCCAATTTTTTTGAGACAAATACTCCAACCATGCGCTCTGCGATATATCCGATGACACGGCGCTCCGCAGGGCCATAATCCGAAACATCAATGCGCTTCTCCAGTTCGGCGAGCAACGGGAAAAGCCAAGCCGAGTATTCTTCGAATATCTCACGCTTAAAGACAAACATGTTCGTGAACAAACCCGCTTCCGAGTCCATCACTTTTTTGAAATGTCCATAGTACTCCGGACATGTTTCATAGATTATTTCACCGGCCAGATCCAAATCTTTTATGTGATGAAATGTAGCGTCACGGTATTGACTGTAAATCGTTGTGGCCCCGCAGCCGGCGACGTTCCACGGCTCAGGCAAAATCATGTCCGCATCGACGACACAGCGTTCGATATCGTGATCCGTCAGGCCATACTTAGCCAGCACTTCTGCAGACAGCCGATCTTCAATGACGAGGCCACTCGAATCAACAACGCGATCGCCTCTCTCGGGAAAAAAGTCAAAGAAGCGGCGATAGTGAACAAAACCGACATAATCCGAATCTTTGTCGTTTTTCCAAACCCAATATTGCCCCGTCAGCTCACAGTACGAGGCATTTTTTCCGGAAATATTGTCCCCGACGTTGTCTTTGAGAGTCGGCAAATCGTGCTTCGATAATGCACACCCCGTCTGAATCGGCTTCATCACCCCACTTTTCACCATGTACGCGGGGTTAAAATAGTTAATATAGAGAGAGATTTTCATTGGAATAACTTTCGACTCAGCGTGGCCGGTAGCTTTCGAGATTTCCGCGCGCGACATTAGGCCTCATTGGCCGCGGGCCCATGTCAAGGTGGCCTCGATACCACTCTTGACGTCAACCTCGGGTCGCCAGTTTAGTTTGGCAAGTGCCTTCGTGATGTCTAGAATGTTGACAGGGACATCCACATTTCTTGATGCCTGATATTTCACCTCGAATGGCAACTGGAAATCGTCTCGGAGAATTTTTACTATTTGATTCAACGAAAGCCCCACGCCGGAGCCAACATTGAAGATTTCGTTTTCAGCATCGCTCTCCGCTGCCGCGACGATCGCCCGCACCACATCGTCTATATAAATATAATCTCGAATTACAGACCCATCCCCCCAGATCTCGAGTGGGACGTTGTTAATAATTTTTCCGATAAAATTGGCAATCGCACCTTGATTGTAATTCAGTCGCTGGCCGACCCCGTACGGGTTGGCGAGGCGAATCACGTTGTAGCGCATCCCATAAATTTTGCTGTACAGGTGCAAATAATACTCGACCGCCTTTTTTACGATACCGTACGAACACGTAGGGAAACCATGTTGGTCTTCCGAAATCGGTACACTTGGCACTGTTCCATAAACAGTGCCGCCCGACGAAATATAGACAAATCGCCGAATTTGCTTTGGAGAGAGCGCATCAAGCAACGATACCGTTCCGATCAAGTTGGTTTCGATATCGAATACGATCTTCTCGTTCGACAGTGCGGGGCCCACGCTCGATGCAAGGTGAAAGCACACGTCGATCTCTCCGCTGCATTGCGCAATGACCTCCGGCGCGTAGTAGGGCCCGTTGATGACGGTCAATTTTTCCATCGGCAACGCTACGCACGGCGCAGCCCCCTCCAGATCGACAACGGTAACGCCCCAACCCTTGTCAAGAAGGTGGCGAGTCAAATGGGAACCGATGAAACCGAATCCCCCAGTGATTAATGCTCTCATCTCTCTAAATCCGCCAGATCTTTGATATTGCGTTGCATCGCCGCATGGCCATGAGCGAAGCCGTGTACTACTTACTTTTCGGACGAACCAAACACGGAGTCGATCAGCGCGTAATCTTGCGCAAACCTTGCACGGACACGCTCAACGAGATCCAAATCTCGGAACTGTGACGATGCCGGGAACTGTCCGCAGATTTCCTTGAATCCAAGGAACGCTTCACCGCTTACGTCAAGTACGTTGATGCCAACGTTGAGGTTTGACTTAGTCGCGTGCGGCGCATATGTCTTGAGTTCAATTTCCCTCAACAACGGGTGACTGATCCACTGATCCCGCAGTGCTTCCATGCGGAGGAAGATTGTCGGTTTCTCGGTCAGGAACGCCGACTGGCTGCGCCAATGAGGATCGAGCTGCTCATCAGGAAAGGCGCACAGATGTGTTACGAACTCCCGGAACGTAATTGACGACGTAGATGACGGACGGGGTTTCCCTCTTTGAGCTCGCCACATGTACTCGACAAGCTCGTGCACGAATAGTTCGTCGGGCAGAATTTCCGTGAACTTGTTCAGGTATGCAGATACAACCCGCTCGAAGGGATCTCGCAGTACCACGAGGCACGGCCAGTCGACGGCGTCCGCCGGAGCATCAGCGAACGGTTCCCCAACGTGATGCGGATTTCGTCCTTGGGTTCTTGAGAAACCCAGGGTATTGATAACCGTCGAGCACGCATTCTTCGGGATACGAATGAACCGAAGCTTGTGGTCATTGAAGTACATCATCGTCATAGTTGCGGTACCGACTGAACTCCTGCTGGTTCTTTGAGAGAGACGTGTCGCGTTCGACGGCTCCCTTCCACGATGGACGACACCGATACGAAGTGACTCACACCTGGGCCTCGTATTCCTGGAGCACTTCTTCGACGTCGCCAAATCGATGGACGCGGCCTCTTTCCATCCATAACACCTTATTGCACACCCGACGAATTTCGGCGTTGGAGTGCATGGCGAGGACGACAATCTCGGCGCGACCGTGCAAGTCCTGCAGTCGCGTCTTAGCCTTTTGCATGAAGGACGCATCGCCCACCCCCATGACTTCGTCCAGCAACAGGATCTCCGCGTCCACAGCTGTCGACACTGCGAATGCAAGACGGACCCTCATGCCACTTGAGTACGTCCGAATCGGTAAGTCTAGGTAGTCGCCAAGCTCACAAAATTCGGCAATTTCTTCTTGCTTTGCCCTGATTTCTGTATCGGACATACCGAGCAACAGGCCCCGCAGGCGAATGTTCTGCAGGCCTGTAGAATTCTCGTCCATTCCGAGGCTGATATCCAGCAGTGGCACGACCTTTCCGCTTCGCTGCACTTCTCCGGACGTTGGCGTATAGATCCCAGCCATCGTTCGGAGCAAAGTCGATTTCCCTGCACCGTTGTGCCCGATCAGCCCCACTCGATCGCCGCTCTGGAATCGCATCGAGACACTATCAAGGGCGCGAACAACAATTACTCCATCGTTGTCCTCAGCGATGGTATTTCGCCGCCCCATTCGCATCACCTTTTTCTTCAGGGATCGCCCCTGAAGGTCGTAGATGGGCAAATCTAGTGTCGCGTTTTTGAGTTCTATGTAAGCCACTTTCGGTCCCTCAAATCCAGTACGGGATACGCTTGAGATAGCGCCCGGTCAACATCAATGCGACGGGCCAGCCGACCAGAGCCATTCCCCCAACAACGATCCACGTAGTAGCGCCCGGGATCTCGCCGATCAACGGAGCACGAACGATATCGATCATGTAGGCCAGGGGATTCCACTCAACGATGAATGAGAATCGATTTAATGAATTCGGCTTGAAGATGATCGGCGTCACGTAGAACGCAACTTGGAGAAACGCCCCGATGATCTGAGGGAGGTCCCGAAACCGGGCCGACAAGAGGCCGGCCAACATCGCGATCCACACGGCGTTCAGGACGTAGAGACAGAATGCCGGCACGAAGAAGACCAACGATATCCAGTCCTTTACGCCGAAGACGACGAGCAGTATGAGGATGATGGCAAAATTGTGGCTCAACACCACCAGATTCCGCCACACGACCTGCAAAACGAAGAGAATTTTTGCGGTTGGTGTCTGGCGGATGTAGGAGCCACTATTGATGTATGACAGGCTGCCCTCTTGGACCACCTGGGAAAAGAAGCCCCACATGACGATGCTCGTCGCAAGGAAGGGCAGATAATCGCTCATTTTCTGACCGAAGAGCGTGCCATAAACGACGCCCAATGAGCCAACCATCACGCCCATGCTGATGGTGAGCCAGAACGGCCCTACCCGCGAGCGAGCATATCGTTGGCGGATTTCGAGCCACCCCAGCAACGTCCAGAGCCGCCAAGATGCCAAACTCTGCCGCAGGTCAATTAGTGCACTATTGAACATAAGAACCATCAATCGATATCAGAATCTCTGTGTCAAACTTCATTGCAGATCCAGCCTTCCACTACGCCCGCTCAGCCCGTGCCACAACCCCAGCAGAGACAGGCGAATGTGCTGCATCCTCGGAGTCATGAACGCGCCATAGATGGCAAGCCTGAACGGGAACTTGATCAGCTCGGTACTCTTCCAACTCAGCGGAACATAGTCCCGCTTGATTAGAAGTACAGCATTTCGAAACAAGTAGTAATGCCGTAGCGCGCTGTGGCTCGGATAGAGCCGACCAAACACTCTGACCGGCTCACCTCCCAATTCGTGTACTAGCGTGATGTCCGGTATACCGAGAATAAGACAACCACGCGCACGAGCGCGAACGCACCACTCGAGGTCGACGAAATCGATAAATAACGAATCGTCCATCGGACCAATTTCATGCCATAACGACAAATTGAGGCACGATCCCGATGTGATCAGAAAATCTACCGACACCGGCTCAGTCGATGTTGGTCGAATGCGTTTGAGTGAAAAATGGCGGAATTGAATGAACGGCGCAACGCCCCCCAACCTCGCATCTGCATACGCTGGACCGGCAAGCGCAACACGGGGATTGCGTCTGACTGCGACATCGATCCGCTTTGGCAAACCGGTCAGGAGCTCAGATGTCGGCTGGCTGTCTTGATCAAATAGCAAAGCCCAGCGACAACCGCGCTCCAGCAAACGCTCGACACCCTGATTCAATGCTGTTGCAATCCCCAGATTTCGTCCGTTCGCGATGTACTCGATCTCCGGATCAAGTCCGAGAAGGCCCGCATTGTGGTTGCCCTCCGTATTGTCCACAACGATGCAATCGCCAAAACCAACGAGGCGATTCGCATTACGTATGCAATCAGCATTGGGACGATAAAAGACGACGACAATGCCGGTCTTTTGGGAGGAAACGGAACACTCGGTCATTCGATCAATCACCGAGACAAAGGCCCAGCGCCTCGTCCCATGCAGGCATGTGCAGACCAAATACCGTGGATATCTTCGCCGCGCTCATTCTGGAATTAGATGGTCGCGCAGCGGGTGTCGGGTATTCGCGCGAGGAGATCGGCACCACCACCGTATCGGCATGATTGCCATCACGCTGAAGAATTGCCTTCGCAAAGCCACACCACGACGTCTCACCTGCTGCAGTAAGGTGGTAAACACCCGAGCGCTCCCGCCACCATTGGGAGCTGTTTGCAGCGATGCCTTGCGAAATAATCTGCCCAGTTGCCTCTGCAATTGTCCGAGACCAGGTCGGCGCACCGATCTGATCATCCACCACCTTCAACTCTGGACGTTCAGCGGCAAGTCGCTGCATCGTCAGCAGGAAGTTCTTACCCCGCCGCCCGTAAACCCAGCTCGTACGCAAGATCAGGTGAGCACAAGCTGCCGCGGCAATACCGAGCTCGCCGGCGAGTTTGCTCTTCCCGTAGACATTTTGTGGGTTCGGCTGATCGTCTTCGACATAGGGTCCGGCTTTCTGCCCGTCGAAAACATAGTCGGTCGAATAATGGACAAGCACCGCACCCAGCGACGCCGCCTCTTGAGCAAGGGTCGCAGGTAGCTCCGCATTGATGCGCATTGCCATCACTTCATCAGTCTCGGCCCGATCCACTGCGGTATAGGCAGCTGGATTGACGATGATTGAGGGCGCGGTTCTCCGGATGAATTCACGCACGCGCGCGAGGTCGGACAGGTCGAGAGTAGCGCGATCGCAAGGCACAACATGCCCTAGGCACTGAAGAGTGCGCTGGAGTTCGAAGCCAACCTGTCCGCTCACGCCCGTGACAACAATTGTCGGCTTATTCACAATACCTCTCACGCGAAAACGTCCGCTTCGCTCAAAGGCCGGCCCGCCAGATCTTTCGCTGCCAGCTTGGGCTGAAAGTCGATTGGCCACTCGATACCAATTTCCGGGTCATTCCACGCTATGCTGCGCTCATGCTCCGGGTACCAGTAATCGGTGGTCTTGTACTGGAAATCCGCCGTTTCCGATAACACAACGAATCCATGCGCGAAGCCCGGCGGAATCCAAAGCTGGTGAAAATTCGACGCGCTGAGGACAGCGCCGACCCATTTCCCGAAGGTAGGCGAACTTTTCCTAATGTCTACAGCGACATCAAATACCTCGCCATCCACCACGCGGACGAGCTTGCCCTGCGAATGCTCAATTTGATAGTGCAGACCGCGAAGCACACCTTTCGTCGAGCGCGAATGATTGTCCTGAACGAACGGCGCATCGACGCCGAGCTTCTCGGAAAATTCGCGCGCATTAAAGCTCTCGAGAAAAAAGCCGCGCGCGTCCCCGAACACACGGGGAACGATCAATTTGACGTCTGGAATCGCTGTCGCTTTTACTTCGATGCCCATGCAACCTGATCCGTAAGAATGTTCTTGAGGTACTGACCGTAGCCATTCTTGGCGAGCGGCTGCGCGAGTCTGGACAGTTGCTCCCCGTCGATCCAGTGCTTCCGGAATGCAATTTCCTCCGGACATGCCACGACCAAACCTTGTCGCTTCTGCAGCGTCGCAATAAAGCTCGCGGCCTCGATCAACGAGTCGTGAGTTCCCGTATCTAGCCACGCGTAACCGCGCCCCATGATCTCGACGTTGAGCACCCCATCCAGCAGATAGCGTGAATTGACATCGGTGATCTCCAGTTCGCCGCGCGCGGATGGTTTGATCTCCGCCGCGATGTCGCAGACCCGATTGTCGTAGAAGTACAATCCCGTCACTGCGTAGTTTGAGCGGGGCTGCGGCGGCTTCTCTTCGATAGAAATCGCACGGAACGACTTGTCGAACTCAACGACACCATATCGCTCCGGGTCGTGGACATGGTAGGCGAATACAGTCGCCCCGGACTCACGTGCATCCGCCCGCTCGAGCTGTCCCGCGAGATCGTGCCCGTAGAAAATGTTGTCGCCGAGAATGAGCGCCGACGGATCGTTTCCGACAAATTCCTTGCCGATGATGAACGCCTGCGCCAGCCCGTCAGGCGACGGCTGCACCGCGTACTGGATGTTCATCCCCCACTGGCTGCCGTCGCCGAGCATCGCCTCGAAGCGCGGTGTGTCCTGCGGCGTCGAGATGATCAGTACGTCGCGAATGCCGGCGACCATCAGCGTCGACAGCGGGTAGTAAATCATCGGCTTGTCGTACACCGGCAGCAGCTGCTTCGACACGACGTGCGTGATCGGATACAGCCGCGTGCCCGAACCGCCCGCGAGGATGATGCCTTTACGTGCCATCGCGTGTCTCCTCAGCTGCGTTGCGCGTAGTTGGTCTCGACCCATTTGCGGTATTCGCCCGACGCCACTTCGTCGGCCCACGCCTGATTGTCGAGATACCAGTCGACCGTCTTGGCCAGGCCGGTTTCGAATGTTTCCGCCGGCTTCCAGCCGAGTTCGCGCTCGAGCTTGCGCGCATCGATCGCGTAGCGTCGATCGTGTCCCGGACGGTCCGTCACGTAGGTGATCTGGTCGCGATACGACCCGGCAGCCTTCGGCCGCGCCTTGTCGAGCAGGTCGCACAGCGTGTGCACGACTTCGAGGTTCTTCTTCTCGTTCCAGCCGCCGACGTTGTACGTCTCACCCGGCACGCCGCGCGCCAGCACCTCGCGAATCGCACTGCAGTG
Source organism: Burkholderia sp. B10 (assembly GCF_004368385.1). Lineage (NCBI taxonomy): Bacteria > Pseudomonadati > Pseudomonadota > Betaproteobacteria > Burkholderiales > Burkholderiaceae > Burkholderia > Burkholderia sp. B10. The sequence continues at coordinate 24,699 of NZ_PQMX01000027.1, forward strand.
GTCACCGACATACAACCAGTCGCGCACGTTCTGGCCGTCGCCGTACACCGGCAGCGGCTTGCCGGCGAGCGCGTTCGCGATCATCAGCGGGATCAGCTTCTCGGGGAACTGGTACGGACCGTAGTTGTTCGAACAGTTCGTGGTCAGCGTCGGGAGGCCGTATGTATGATGGTATGCACGCACGAGATGGTCGGAACCGGCCTTCGTCGCCGAATAGGGGCTATTCGGTGCATACGGCGTCGTTTCGGAGAACTGCGGGTCCGTCGCCGACAGCGAGCCGAACACTTCGTCGGTCGACACGTGCAGGAAACGGAACGCCGCCTTGTCGGCATCGTTCAGGCCATTCCAGTATTGGCGGGCGGCTTCCAGCAGCGTGAACGTGCCGACGACGTTGGTCTGAACAAAGTCGGCCGGGCCGTGGATCGAGCGGTCGACGTGGCTTTCGGCGGCGAAGTGCAGCACGGCGCGCGGCTTGTGCTCGGCGAACAGCGCGTCGAGCGCGGTACGATCGCAGATGTCGACGCGTGCGAACACGTGCTTCGGATTGCCGTCGAGGGACTGCAGCGTACGGAGATTGCCCGCATACGTGAGCTTGTCGACATTGAGCACGGCTTCGGCAGATTCGCGCAGCCAGTCGAGAACAAAGTTGGCACCAATAAAACCCGCGCCGCCCGTAACCAGGATCATGAGGCTCCCTCTAGTAAAGCGCGGCAAGCACCAATCGGCGCTTGCCGCTGAGAATGGCAGGTGACAATGACAGTCACATCAGGCCGAGGATTTTACCCGGTCGCCCCGGCCGTCAAAGTCACGAAGTGCTAATTTTGTTGGGAAAAGAAGCAATTATAGGGACCCGCGCCGCGCAAAAGCCATGCCGCTAACAACTTGAAACAGCGCTCCGCCCCTTGCCTATCGGATAAATTTTCATTCCCATTGTCCGCTTCAGGAGAACAAAATTTGCGTATCCGGCACATTTTGGTGATCATGTTTCGCGAACGTCACAAATTGTAACAGTCACCTGTCATGACTCACACCCCCCTCGCCATCGGCGACATCCAAGGCTGCCATTCAGCTTTCAATACGCTACTGCAAAAGCTGTCGCCGCCCTCCGACACCCCCCTCTGGATCGCCGGCGACCTCGTCAACCGCGGCCCCGGCTCACTCGCCGCCCTCCGCGCCGTGGTCGACCTCGGCCCCCGCGCCACCGTCGTCCTCGGCAACCACGACCTCCACCTGCTCGCAGTCTCAGCCGGCATCCGCACCGAGCGTCCCGGCGACACCATCGGCGAGATCCTCGCCGCCCCCGACGCCGCCGCCCTGCTCGACTGGGTGCGCCACCGCCCGTTCGCACATTTCGACGACGGCAAGCTCCTCGTCCACGCGGGCGTGCTGCCTCAATGGGACGTCACGCTCGCGCTCGAACTCGCCGACGAACTCCAGCGCGCGCTGCGCGCCCCCGACTGGCGGGAAACGCTGCAGGCGCTATACGGCAACGAGCCGAACCAGTGGAACCCGAACCTGAAAAAACGCGACCGGATGCGCGTCGCGTTCAACGCGTTCACGCGTCTGCGCTTCTGCACGCCCGACGGCGCGATGGAGTTCAAGGCGAACGGCGGCCCCGACAGCGCGCCGCCCGGCTACCTGCCGTGGTTCGACGCGCCGGCACGCCGCACGGAGAACGTGACGGTCGTATTCGGCCACTGGGCCGCGCTCGGGTTGATGCTGCGCGACAACCTCGTCGCGCTCGATTCGGGATGTGTATGGGGAAACCAGTTGTCGGCCGTCCGGCTCACGGCCGACCCGGCGCAGCGCACGGTCACGCAGGTGCAATGCGACGCGTGCCGCACGCCCGGCGGCGAATGACCCGCACGCACAGCGCGCGGGCCGAATGAAGCATCAGCCTTCGCGCCCCGGCACCGGCTCCTCGGCCGCCGTATCACCGGCCGCCGCGGCGCCGACTTCGCTCACCGGATATGCATGCCGCTCGAGCTCCGCCAGCGCTTCGGGCGACGGCTTGCCGACCTGCGCCTGCATCGCTTCGAGCGCGGCCGCGATCGCGTCGCGCGCCGCCGCCGACGTCGCGCGGCGATCGCCGCCCGGCGCGATCGGCTCGCACACGTACAGATGCGCGACGAGCGGGCCGCCGCGCAACACCATGTCGAGCGACTTGCCGAGCGCCAGCTCGCCCGTGTAGGCCGGCGTGACCGACTGCCGCCCCTGCGCGTCCTCGTACATCAGGCAGATCGGCTGCACCGCGCAGCCCGCCGACACCGCAGCCTGGAACAGGTTCGCGTGAAACGGCAGCAACCCCTGCCCGTCCGACGTGGTGCCCTCCGGGAACACGCACATCACGCCGCCGTTGCGCAGCCGCTCGGCCATTTCGTGCATGACGCGCATCGCCTCGGTGCGCTTCTCGCGCTGCAGGAACACGGTATCGAGCTTCTCGGCGAGCCAGCCGACCACCGGCCACTGCCGCACCTCGGCCTTCGACACGAACGGCGTCGGCCGCCACGCGTTGACCGTATAGATATCGAGCCACGACACGTGATTGCCGACGACGAGTGCTCCCGCATCGACGCGCGCGCCGTCGTTGTGGACGACGACGCGCATCCCGCAGATCCGCAGCATCTTGATCGACCAGCGGCGCGTCATCTCCGCACGGCGCGCGGGCGATACGTGCGAAAAGCGCAGCGCGACGATCGCCATCCCGCGCAACAGATGAAAAACGAGACGCAGCTTGCGAAGTGCGATCATGACGAAGATCCGGCGTGGTTCAGTGGCGCTCGAACGCGACGTGCCCGCCCACGAGCGTCGCGCGCACGCAAGCAGGCAATTCGTAGCCGAGGAACGGCGAGTTGTGGCCTTGGCTCTTCAGCGCACGCGGCTCGACGCGCCAGTGCGCACGCGGATCGAACACGCACAGGTCGGCGGCGCCGCCTTCGGTGAGGCGCCCTGCCGGCAGCTGCAGCACATCGGCCGGCGCGGCGGTGATGCGGCGCAGCGCCTGCGCGAGCGGCGTGCCGGTTTCGTCGGCCCATTTCACCGTCAGCGACAGCAGCAGCTCGAGCCCCGTCGCGCCCGGCGTGGCTTCGGCGAACGGCAGCAGCTTCTCGTCGTCGTCGACCGGCGTGTGGTCGGAGCAGATCGCATCGATCGTGCCGTCCGTGAGCGCCGCGCGGATCGCTTCGCGATCGCGCTCGCCGCGCAGCGGCGGATCGAGCCGGAACTGCGAATCGAAGTAGCCGATATCGACGTCGATCAAGTGCAGATGATTCACGCCCACATCGCAGGTGACGGGCAGCCCCTCGGCCTTCGCCTCGCGCACGAGCGCGAGGCCGGCGGCCGACGACAGGCGCGCAAGGTGCACGCGCGCGCCGGTCACGCGCATCAGTTCGAAGATCGTGTGCAGCGCGATGGTCTCCGCGGCCACCGGCACGCCGGACAAGCCGAGCCGCGACGCGAGCGCACCGCTCGCCGCCACGCCGCCGCGGCCGATGAACGCGTCCTGCGGGCGCAGCCACGTCGTATAGCCATAGGTGCTCGCGTATTGCAGCGCGCGCAGCAGCACCTGCGTGTCGCGCACCGGCACGTTCGCATGCGTGAAGCCGACGCAGCCCGATTCGGTCAGCGCGACCATCTCGGTGATCACTTCGCCCTTCAGGCCGACGGTGAGCGCGCCGAGCGGATGCACGTTCGCCTGCCGCAGGTTGCGCGCGCGGAACTTGAGCATCTCGACGAGGCCCGGCTCGTCGAGCACGGGGTCGGTGTCGGGCGGGCACACGAGCGTCGTGACGCCCCCGGCGACCGCCGCGGCCATCTCGGAGGCGAGCGTCGCCTTGTGCTCGTAGCCGGGCTCGCGCAGCCGCGCGCACAGGTCGACGAGGCCGGGCGAGACGATCAGGCCGGTCGCGTCGATGGTCCGGTCTGCGTTGAAACCGGCCGGAGCCGTGCCGAGCGCGGCGATCTTGCCGTCCGCGACGAATACGTCAGCCTGCCGTTCGGTGCCGGCGACCGGATCGATCAGCGTGCCGCCTTGGATATGAATCTTCATGCGCTGTCTGTGAATGCGTTGATTGCTTGAATGGGGCGCGCGAACGCGGGCTCAGTCGTTGTTGCCGGCGACGATGCCCATCACCGCCATCCGCACGGCGATGCCGAACGTGACCTGGTTGAGAATGACCGACTGCGGGCCGTCCGCGACCTGCGAGTCGATCTCGACGCCGCGGTTCATCGGCCCCGGATGCATGACGATCGCGTCGGGCGCGGCGAGCGCGAGGCGCTCGGGCGTCAGGCCCCAGGTCTTGAAGTATTCCTGCGCGGACGGCAGCAGCGCGCCGCTCATCCGCTCGTTCTGCAGGCGCAGCATGATGATCACGTCGACGCCCTTCAGCCCTTCGTCGAGGTTGTGGAACACCTTCACGCCCATCTGCTCGAGACCGCCCGGCAGCAGCGTGCGCGGGCCGATCGCGCGCACTTCGGGCACGCCGAGCGTGGTCAGCGCGTGGATGTCCGAGCGCGCAACCCGCGAGTGCAGGATGTCGCCGACGATCGCCACACGCAGCTTCGTGAAGTCGCGCTTGTAATGGCGGATCGTGTACATGTCGAGCAGGCCCTGCGTCGGGTGCGCATGACGGCCGTCGCCGGCGTTGATCACGTGCACGTGCGGCGCGCAGTGCTCGGCGATCAGGTACGGCGCGCCGCTCGACGCATGGCGCACGACGAACAGGTCGGCATGCATCGCCGACAGGTTGTTGATGGTGTCGAGCAGCGACTCGCCCTTGCTCGTCGACGACGCGTTGATGTTCAGGTTCAGCACGTCGGCCGACAGGCGCGTCGCGGCGATTTCGAAGGTGGTGCGCGTGCGCGTCGAGTTCTCGAAGAACAGGTTGAACACCGACTTGCCGCGCAACAGCGGCACCTTCTTCACCTCGCGGTCCGTCACGCTGACGAACTGCTCGGCCGTATCGAGGATGTGATTCACGATCGAGCGCGGCAGGCCCTCGATCGACAGCAGATGTTTCAGCTCGCCGTTCTTCGTGAGCTGCGGATTGCCCTTCAGGAAGCCGTAGCGGAACCGCTCGGGGCTCGCGGCCGCGGCGGGCTTGCCGGTGCGGCCAGTGGTGTCGGTGGTCATGATGTGCGTGATTCCAACTATGCAAACGGGCCGCGGTACGAACCGGCGGCCCGGGATACGGTTGCGCGATTCGATCAGGCGCCGCGCGCCTCGACGCGCAGCGTGAACTGCGCGGCATCGTCCCGCGCCAGCACGAGCGTCGCGTCGGCCGGCACGTCGAGCGAGCCGCCCGAGAAGCGCGCGGCGACGGGCAGCTCGCGGCCGCCGCGATCGGCGAGCACCGCGAGCTCGACCGCAGCCGGACGGCCGTAGTCGAACAGCTCGTTGAGCGCGGCCCGCACGGTGCGGCCGGTGTACAGCACGTCGTCGACCAGCACGATGCGCGCGCCGTCGACGTCGAACGGCAGCGACGTCGGGCTCGCCTGGCTGTGCAGCCCCTTCTTCGCGTAGTCGTCGCGATGCAGCGCGACGTTCACGACGCCGAAGGCCGGCGCGCCGAGATCGCGCGCGAGACGCTCGGCGAGCCATGCGCCGCCGCTGTGAATGCCGGCGAGCCGCGGGCCGCCCGGCTCGGCGAACGCGGTGCCGTACGCGCCGCGGATCTGGTCGAGCAGGACGCGATAGAGCGCGTCGGCGTCAATGGTGCTCATGGTCGGACAATTCATCGAAATACTGTTGAAGGATCACGCGCGCGGCCTCGGCGTCCAGCATGTCGGTGCGCGCGCGGCCGCGGACGTTGCGCTCGCGCAGCCCGGCTTCGGCCTCGACCGACGAATAGCGTTCGTCGACCCACGTGACGGGCAGCCCGAAGCGGCCGTTCAGCTGATTGCCGAAGCGCTTCGCCTGCTGCGTCATGTCGTGCGGCGTGCCGTCGGGATGCATCGGCAGGCCGACCACCAGCGCGTCGGGCCGCCATTCGGCCAGCAGCTCGCCGACCGCCTTGAAGCGGTGCTCGCGGTTCAGGTTGGGAATCACGACGAGCGCGCGGGCCGAGCGCGTCAGCGCATTGCCGAGCGCGACGCCGATCCGCTTCTCGCCGTAATCGAACGCCAGGAACGTCGCATCGCGCGCGCTCGCGCCGCTCATGCGTGCCCTGCTTCGCCGGACAGCATCGACGAGCTGACGCCCAGCAGGCCGAGCGCGGCTTCGAAGCGCTCCTCGGCCGGCGTGTCGAACACGATGCGCGGGTCGGCCGGCACGGTCAGCCAGCCGTTGCGGGAAATTTCTTCCTCGAGCTGGCCGGCGCCCCAGCCGGCGTGGCCGAGCGTCAACAGGAAGCGCTTCGGGCCGGTACCCGTCGCGACCGCTTCGAGCACGTCCTTCGACGTCGTCATCTCCAGCCCGCCCTCGATCGACATCGACGAGTTGTAGTTCGCGCCTTCGACCGGCTCGTGCAGCACGAAGCCGCGCTCGGTCTGCACCGGGCCGCCGAAGTACACGGGAATGTGCAGCAGCGGCTCGATGTCGAGCTTCAGGTCGATGCGATTGAACAGCGATTCGAGATCGATGTCGGTGGGACGGTTGATGACGAGGCCGAGCGCGCCGCGCTCGCTGTGATCGCAAAGGTAGACCACCGTTCCCGAAAACGTCGGATCCGCCATGTTCGGCATGGCGATCAGGAACTGGTTGGTGAGATTGATGCGATCGGAAGGCTTTGACATGGTTTGAATTTTAGCAAAGACGCCGCGGCCTGACCGGGCCGCGATCAACAAGCAACGCCGCGCCACGCTGGCAACGGCGCGCGCGGATCACACGGCACTCTAACATGCGCGCGCGTGCTGTCGGCAGCGTGTTGCCGCCCCGCCAAACGACGGCTGCCGCCCGTCCTCCGGCCGGTCTCGCTTCATGCCCGCGCGAGCGCCGCGCCGAGCGCCTCGGACGCCGCCGTCAGGTCGGGCGGCGCCACGCCGGCCGCGATCTTCAGCAGCGCGGCGCGCAGCATGTCGGATGCGCGAGCGTGCGCGGCGCGGGCGCCGTCGGCGAGCGGCACGCCATGCGCGGCAAGGCGCCACGCGACGCCGAGCGTGTCGGCCAGCAGCGCCGTGTGGCCGAGCCCGAGCGCACACGCGGCCGTCCCGACACGATACGCGGCCGCCGACGCGCGCCATGCGTCACCCGCATCGGCCGCGGCCGGATCGACGGCCAGGTCGGCCATCGACGCGCCGGCCGTCTGCAGGAAATCCTCATAAGCGTGCGCGTTGACGGTCACGACGCCGAGCAGGCGCGTGGGCGCCGCCGCGATCGCGTCGTGCTCGGCGCGTGCGGCGCCGGCCTCCCACAGCGCTTCGGACGCGGGCGTGCCGGCGACGTGCCAGTCGACCGTCAGACCGTAGTCGTGCAGCACGTCGACGAGTGCGACGTCCTCGGCCGCCGCGCCGTACAACGCTAAATCGCGCCATAGCAACGCAACGGTCTCGCGCACGAGTTCGGGCTGCGCTTCGCGACGGCCCTGCGCCTGTTCGCGCAGCAGCAGATTGGTCCGGGCGAGAAACCGCTTCAGCTCCGGCGCCGCGCTCGCGCGCAGCGCGCGCAGGCATGCGGCGCCGAGCCGCCAGAAGTCGTAGGGCGACCCGTCGGCGAGCGCAGTGAGCGTCGTGTCGAGTTCGTCGAGCGCCGTGTCCGGCGTGCCGGCCGTCGCGCGCAGCACGCCGAGCAAAGCCTGCTCGTAACGAGCCCGCGCGCGGCTTGCGAACGCATCGGGCAGCGCGCGCAGCGTCGCCCGCGGCAGCGCGCGTCCGACGAGCGCCAGCACGTCGTGCGGCACGCTCGCGTGCAGGTCCGCGGCGCTTTGCGCGCGCAGCGTCCGGAAATGATCGAAGAGGAGCGGCGAGCAGGCCAGCTCGCGCAGATTGTGCCGCGCGACCGCCGCGCGGAAATCGGCGAGCGCCGCGCGCCACGCCGCGGAAGTCGGTTCCGTCGCCACCAGCGGCGCGGCGGCGGCCAGTTGCCCGGCAAAGCGCGCGGCCGGCAGCCAGCCGGCTTCCGCCAGCACGGCGGCAGCGGCCGACAGCGGCCCGGCGGCATCGTCGTGGCCGACGGCCGCGTCGGCGGCGGCCGCGAGCCACGCATCGGCCGCCCGCACGGCGCCGCCGCGCGGGTTGGGCAATGCGTCAGGGAGGGGAATGTTCGCCGGATCGGACGTCATGGACACGCGCGCCTGTCATCGTCGAGTCGCTCGCGACGGCCGGCCCGTGCAAGCGCCGGGAAGCCGCGAGGCCGGAGCGGAGTGTCCGTGGGCCGGGGTCCCGATCAGATCTGGACCATCTCGAAGTCTTCCTTGCGGGCGCCGCATTCCGGGCACGTCCAGTTGATCGGGACGTCTTCCCAGCGCGTGCCCGGTGCGATGCCCTCTTCGGGCAGCCCGGCTTCTTCGTCATAAATCCAGCCACAAATCAGGCACATCCAGCTCTTGTATTCCATCTTAAGCCGCGTCGGGAAAGTCGGTAAATTCGGGAGCCATGATGGTACCGTGTCGGGGCCGGGCTGCCTAGCAATCGCGGTCGAGTAGCGCGACTATGTCGCGCCGCGCTAAAAAATCCATCGTGCGGGCCGGTTTCCGCCGCATAATGGCTGCAACGTGCGGCCTGCCGGGCAACACAGGGCCCCAAACGGCCCATCTCGCCTCGCGGTCCGCATCTCAGTCGCTTTCCCGTTTTTTTCTTGCCCCATTTCTACATGCCCAGCAACGCCCCTCCGATCGTCCTTACCTTCGGCCTGTCCGATCCCACCGGCGGCTCCGGCCTCCAAGCCGATCTGATGACCCTGGCGAGCATGGGCTGTCACGGCGTGTCCGTCCTGACCGGCTATACCGTGCGCGACTCGGCCGCCTGCGAAGAAGTGACCGGCCTCGACCCAGACGTCGTCGCCGCCCAGGCGCGCATGCTGCTCGAGGACATGCCGGTCGCCGCGTTCAAGATCGGCGCGGCGACGCGCGCGGAAGTCGTCAGCGCAATCGCGGAAGTGGTCGCCGACTACGACGGCGTGCCGCTCGTGCTCGCGCCGGACTTCACGCTCGACGACGAGCACGTGCTCGCCGCGGACGATCTGCGCGAGTCGATCGCCGATCTGCTCGCGCCGCAGACGACGCTGCTGGTCGCCGATCATGCGACGCTGATCGCGCTCGCGCAGCCCGACGGCGACGCCGAGGCGCCGAATCTCGACGCGGCCGTGTCGCACCTGCTATCGCAGGGCTGCGAATACATCCTGTCGTCGGAGACGGGCTCGCACCGGCTCGTCAACACGCTGTACGGCGAGGAAGGCCAACTGCGCGAGGACATGTGGGATCGTTCGCCGCACCGGCTGATGGGCATCACCGACACGCTCGGCGCGGCGATCGCCGCGCTGCTCGCCAACGGCCAGGAGCCGCCCGAAGCGGTGCGCGAAGCGCAGGAATACCTGTACCAGTCGGTGCGGGATGCATTCCGGCCCGGCATGGGCGCGTACCTGCCCGACCGGTTCTTCTGGGCGCGCAGCAACGAGGAAACCGACACGCCGCGCGCGACGAAGGTCGAGCCGGTGCCGAGGACGTCGCATCGGCATTGACGGACGCTTTCGCGGCAGCCCGCTGCCGCGAAGATGCGAAGGCGCGAAGGCCTGACGCAAATAAAAAAAGACCCGCATCGCTGCGGGTCTTTTCTTTTGGCTGGAACGCGCATCGCTGCGCGTTCCGGACACCATCGACCGAAGTCGATTACATGTCCATGCCCATGCCGCCCATGCCGCCCGGCATGCCGCCCGGCATCGGAGCGTCTTCCTTCGGCAGTTCTGCGACAGCTGCGTCCGTCGTCAGCAGCAGGCCCGCAACCGAAGCTGCGTTCTGCAGTGCGGTGCGCGTGACCTTGGTCGGGTCGACGACGCCGGCTTCAACCATGTCGACGTACTCGCCCGTCGCTGCGTTGTAGCCGTAGTTGCCCTTGCCTGCAGCAACTGCCGCCACCACGACGCTCGCTTCTTCGCCACCGTTCGTGACGATCTGGCGCAGCGGCTCTTCCATTGCGCGCAGCACGATCTTGATGCCGGCGTTCTGGTCGGCGTTCGCGCCGGTCAGGCCTGCGATCGCGGTGCGAGCGCGGATCAGCGCAACGCCGCCGCCTGCCACGATGCCTTCTTCGACAGCTGCGCGCGTTGCGTGCAGTGCGTCTTCGACACGTGCCTTCTTTTCCTTCATTTCGACTTCGGTCGCAGCACCGACCTTGATCACTGCCACGCCGCCGGCCAGCTTGGCCACGCGCTCTTGCAGCTTTTCACGGTCGTAGTCCGACGTCGCTTCTTCGATTTGCGTGCGAACTTGCTTCACGCGCGCTTCGATGCTTGCAGCTTCGCCTGCGCCGTCGATGATCGTCGTGTTTTCCTTGCCCACTTCGATGCGCTTCGCCTGGCCCAGTTCTGCCAGCGTTGCCTTCTCGAGCGTCAGGCCGGTTTCTTCCGCGATGACTTGACCGCCGGTCAGGATCGCGATGTCTTCCAGCATGGCCTTGCGGCGATCGCCGAAGCCCGGCGCCTTGACCGCAACGGTCTTCAGGATGCCGCGGATGTTGTTGACAACCAGCGTTGCGAGCGCTTCGCCTTCGACGTCTTCAGCGATGATCAGCAGCGGACGGCCAGCCTTCGCGACTTGCTCGAGCACCGGCAGCAGATCACGGATGTTCGACACCTTCTTGTCGTGCAGCAGCACGAACGGGTTGTCGAGGACGGCGACTTGCTTGTCCGGGTTGTTGATGAAGTACGGCGACAGGTAGCCGCGGTCGAATTGCATGCCTTCGACGACGTCCAGCTCGTCGGCCAGCGACTTGCCGTCTTCGACGGTGATCACGCCTTCCTTGCCGACCTTGTCCATCGCTTCAGCGATGCGATCGCCGATCGACGAGTCGCTGTTTGCCGAGATCGAGCCGACCTGTGCGATTTCCTTGTTCGTCGTGCACGGCTTGCTGATCTTCTTCAGCTCTTCGACAGCCGCTGCGACTGCCTTGTCGATGCCGCGCTTCAGGTCCATCGGGTTCATGCCCGATGCGACGTACTTCATGCCTTCGCGAACGATCGATTGCGCGAGGACGGTTGCCGTCGTCGTGCCGTCGCCTGCGTTGTCGCTGGTCTTGGAAGCCACTTCCTTGACCATTTGCGCGCCCATGTTCTGGAGCTTGTCCTTCAGCTCGATTTCCTTCGCGACCGACACACCGTCCTTGGTGACCGTCGGGCCGCCGAAGCTGCGCTCGAGCACGACGTTGCGGCCCTTCGGACCCAGCGTGACCTTGACCGCGTTGGCCAGAATGTTCACGCCTTCGACCATCTTCGAACGGGCGGAATCGCCGAATACGACGTCTTTAGCTGCCATCTTCTAACTCCTTGAATTCTTGGGAATATGTACCGTCAGTGGACGCTTACTTAGCGTTGACCACGGCCATGATGTCTTCTTCGCGCATGACGAGCAGCTCCTGGCCGTCGACCTTGACGGTCTGGCCAGCGTACTTGCCGAACAGCACGCGGTCGCCGACCTTCACGTCGAGCGCGATCGGCGCGCCCTTGTCGTCGCGCTTGCCCGGGCCGATGGCCAGGACTTCACCTTGATCCGGCTTTTCGGCCGCTGCGTCGGGAATCACGATACCCGAGGCGGTCTTGGTTTCCTGATCCAGGCGCTTGACGATCACGCGATCGTGCAACGGACGAAGGTTCATATTCACTCCTCTCTTGAATGAGATTGAAGAACGCTTAGGGAATCTGCCCGGCTGGTCGCCCGGCAGAGAATTGTTAGCACTCTCGTGCAGCGAGTGCTAATTATATGGACGGGTTTTGACAAATTCAAGAAGGGGAGCAGGAGGATTTTTCAGCGGCACGAAAGCGGTGGAATTGCGGTCGAAGAAGGCACCAAATCGTTTCAAAACAAGGAGATAGGTGTCGCTTCGAGGCATCGAAGCGCCGCTGCCCTACGGGATTTCCCGATCGTTGCACCAATTTGACACGTGGCCGGCAGCAAGTTCCGCGAACATCGCACGGCGCCGAGAATCCAGCCGGCACGCCGGGCGGCGACCGGGCGACCGGTGCGGCGCCGTTACATATCCGGACAGCCGGCGACCGGCCGGAACGTCCGGCCGTCGGTCTCGACGGTGGTGCCGAGCAGCCGCGCGAGCCCGCGCGCGCCTTCGCGCATCACGACGTCGTGATTCCACGTGAACAGCGGACGCGCGACCGGCGCGAGCCAGTTCATCCAGGGTTCGCGCGTGCGGATGTGCCAGTCGTAGCGCACGACCGTGCGCGCGCCGTCGCCGCGGAACGACCAGCGGCCGTCGCCTTCGATCGCGCCGCTCGCGCGGCCTGCGAGCACGCGCGGCCGCTCGACGCGCAGCACGCGCATGTCGAAGGTCAGACGGTACGGCAACGCGCCCTTCCACGTATAGCGCTGCAGCGCGCCGACGCCGCGCGCGTCGCCCGGCTCGAGCTCGACGGTCCGCACCGCGCCCTTCCACCATTCGGGCCAGCGATCGACCTGGTAGATCGCGTCCCAGACGGCCGCGAGCGGCGCGTCCACGCGCCAGGTCGTCGAAAACCGGTATTCCGCCATGCAGCCTCCGGCACGAAGCGGAATCAGGGCGCGAAAAAGCGGGCGGGAAACGCGACGTCGATCTCGACGTCGTCGAGCGTCACCGTCTCGAGCGGCTCGCCGTCGCCGTCCGCGAAGCTGACGACCTTCAGCGGAAAACCGTCGTCGGCGTCGAGCCACAACCGGTAGCGATGCACGCCGTCCACCGCATGCGCGGGCGCGCCGGTCACCGTCACACGCAGCGCGGCCCGGCCGCCGATCGTTTCCTCGCCTTCGGTCACCGTCGCGCCGCCCTGCTGCAGCGCCTGCACGTTGCGCAGCAACTCGCCGACGTCCGACCGGTCGACCCGGTGGCCGCTGTGGTCGCGTACCAGCGGATTGGCCGGCGACAGCGTCAGCGCCGGCGGCACATGCTCGCCGAACGGACGCAGCCGGACCTTGCCGTCGCCCGGATCGTATGCGAGCACGGCGCCGTGATGCGGCGACACGAAGTCCATCCGGACGAAACCGGGTTTGAGGTACGCGTAATGGATTTCGGCATGCTCGCCGCTGCGCGCCGACGAGCGGATCGTCGCCCGATACGAGTGAACCTGCTCGAAATGGGCGTGCGCGACGGTTACGGGATCGGCTGTCATGCTTGCTCCTATCAGGCTCGCGGCCAGCAGCGCGGCGATCACGGCGCCGCCTCGACGACCAGCACGCCCGCCATGCCGCGCTCGCGATGGCTGCGCAGGAACAGCAGCCGGTGCGTGCAATAGTAGGCGAAGCGACCGGGCTGCGTCGGCGTGAAGCGCAGCGTGCGCGGCGTCGTGGCCAATTCGGTGTGCACCGCGATGCCGGCCTGCGGCGCGTCTATTTCGAAACTGTGCGGCACGACGCCCGGCTCGGCCGATACGGTCAGCTCGACCGGTACGTCGGCGCGCACGATCACCAGCGCCGGGCGGAAGAAGTAACTGCCGCCGACGATGGTCACGCGCTGCACGCCGTCCGCGTCGACCGGCACGCGCGTCGGCACCGTTGCATCAGCGCGAGCAAGCGCGGTGCCTGCCGCGAGCGCGCCAGCCGTCAACAGCTTCAGGATCTTCGGATTCATCGTCTGCTCCATGCCGCCGCACGGTGGGCGGTCATCCCTTCCACGCGTCGGTCGGGCCGCCGAGTGCGCCGCACGCATCGATCGCGAGCTCGCGCAGCCGGCGTTCGTCGCCATCGCCGGACAGCGCGTAACCGATGCCGCGATCCGACCAGAAATACGTATGGCGACCTTGCGACGACAGCGCGCGCGGCGCGAGACGCCGCGCGTCGTACGCGGTCATGTAAAGCGTCACGCGTGCGCCGTCGGCACGCTGATACATCAGCTGCGCGGCCGGGCCGGCGTCGCCCGGCAGCAGCCGGCCGCCGAGCAGCGCATAACCGTATTCGTCGAGCGCCGGCGCGCGCACCGGCCGCCCGAGCCGCGCGGACAGCCAGCCGGTCAGGCGCGCCGCATCGCCGGCATCGTGCGCGCCGACTTCGACCGGATGGTCGCGGTCGAGCGCGTACACCGCGTATGCGGCGTCCGCGCGCGCGGCGAACGCGGGAGCTGCGCCGAACGCCGTCCAGCCGGCATGCAGCGCGACGCTGAGCAGCAGCCCGGCCGCAAGCCCGGCGAATGCGTACGCGGCCGCGTGCCGGCGCGACGCGCGACGCTGCACGAACAGCGCCGGCGCGGCGGGCGGCAGCGGAAACAGCGCGTGCAATGCGTCGCGCTGTGCGCCGTAATGCGCGAACCGGTCGGCCGACTGCGGATCGGACCGCAGCCGCTCGAGCACCTCGCGGCGCTCCGGCCCGGACAGTTCGCCATCGAGCAATGCCGACAGCAGCTGGGCCGATGCGGTTTCGTCCGCATCGTGCGAAGGTGTGCGCGGTTCGTCGTCCATCATGTCTTCCCGATCACCCGTAGTGCGGCCGTGCCGTGCGTCGGCGGCTCGCCGGACAGCAGCACGCGCATCTGTTCGCGCGCCCGCGACAGCCGCGACATCACCGTCCCGACCGGCACGCCCAGCACCTGAGCGGCATCGCGGTAGCTCAGTTCCTCGAGCGCCACCAGCAGCAGCACCTCGCGTTGCTCGACCGGCAGCCGGTACAGCGCGCGCTGCACGTCGCGCAACACCAGCCCGCCGATCTCGCCGCCCGGCGCGGCCATCGTCTGCCAGGGCGCGGTCGCATCGTCCACCGCGATCTCGTGCCGCGCGCGCAACTGGTCGATGAAACGGTGCCGCAGCAACGTCAGCAGCCACGCGCGCAGGTTCGCGGTGTCGCGCGGCGGCCGGTTCAGCGCGCGCTCGAGCGTGTCCTGCACGAGATCGTCGGCCCACGCGCGCTCGCCCGTCAGCGCGCGCGCATACCGCGTCAGATGCGGCAGCCATACCAGCAGATCCGATTCGTAGCTCATCCGGATGCCTCGCGCATCGCGCGTCGCGCGCCGTCAGGCCGTCGCTCGCTCAGGGACGCGCGACGTGCCACATGCCGCCGACCCCGTCGCCGCTCGCGTCGCCGGCCTTGCGGTCCATCTTCCAGCGATACAGCGGACGGCCGCGATATGCCCATTGCTTGCTGCCGTCGTCGCGCGCGACGAGGGTGAGCGGGCCTGCTGCGTGGTCGTAGCCGTCGGCGAGCGCGGGCGGCCAGTTCGCCACGCAGGCGCCCGTGCACGTGCTCTTGCCGGGCGCGTCGTGGTCGAACACGTACAGCGTCATCCGGTGTTCGTCGACCAGTTTCCCGTCGCCGACCTGCGGCGGCTCGGCGGCGGCCGGGCGTGCAATCGCGGCGGTCAGCGCGAGCGCAACCATCATCGTCTTCATTGCCGTTCTCCTTTGCGTGGCATCGCGGCACGGTGCGGCCCGACGGGACGCTCGGCATGGTGCCGACCATTATCCCGCCGTGCGTGTGCGCTGCGACTCGGTATGTAAACGAATGAGCGTGGGTGGTTATTCCGCGCGGCCGCTCCACTGCAGCGGGCGCGCATCGGCTATTGGTGAGATGAGAAACGGGCGCGATGCAAAAGAAAACGCGGCATGACGTTGAAGTCATGCCGCGTCGTGTGACGCATTGCGCGCGGCGAGCGATGCGCCGCCGCCGCGCGCTGTGCGGTGGTTACCTCGGCAAGGCGGCCGTTACTGCCTGGAGGAGCGTCGACACCGGCGCGAGCGGGTTGTTCGCCGAACCGTTGCCCGAGTGCGGCGTGACCGACAGGCCCGGCGTGGAGCCCAGCGCGGTGCCCACCGTCGTGCCGGCCGCGTTGACGACCGTCGCCGTCGCATTGCCCGTGGTCGACACCAGCGAGCCGACCGCGCCTGCCGTGCTGCCCCCGGCGCTGGCGCCTGAGCCGAGCAAGCCGCCGCCGGCCGCGGCGGCAGAACCGGCCGCACCGGTCAACGCACCCGCGGCCTGCCCGAGTGCCGCCGGGCCGTTCGCGAGCGCGCCCGTCACCGAGCCGAGTGCGCCGGTCAGCGCGCCGGCCGGGTTGTTGCCGCCGGTCAGACCGCCGACGAGGTTCGTGATCGGCGCGATCGGGTTGCCGCCGCCAGCGCCCGCGAGCGTGCCGACGACCTGATTCACGACGCCCTGCACCGGCGCCAACGGGTTCGTGCCGCCGAGGTTGCCCAAGGCGCCGGTGACCGTGCCGAGTGCGTTGGTCAGCGCACCGGCCGGGTTGCTGCCGCCGAGCGTGCCGACGACCTGGTTCACGACGCCTTGCACCGGCGCCAGCGGGCTCGTGCTGCCGAGGTTACCCAAGGCGCCGGTGACCGTACCGAGTGCGCCGGTCAGCGCGCCCGCGGCGTTGCCGCCGGTCGGCAGCGCGTTCTGCAAGCCGTTGACGAGGTTCGTGATCGGCGCGATCGGGTTGCTGCCGCCAGCGCCGGACAGCGTGCCGACGACCTGATTGACGACGCCCTGCACCGGCGCCAGCGGGCTCGTGCTGCCGAGGTTGCCGAGCGCGCCGGTCACCGAGTTCACCGCATTCGTCAGCGCTTCGGCCGGATTGCCGTTGCCGAGCGTGCCCGCCACCTGCGTGACGGCGCCCTGCACCGGCGCGAGCGGGTTCGAGGCGCCACCCAGGTTGCCCAGCGCACCCGTGATCGTGTTGACGCCGTTGCCCAGCGCGCCGGCCGGATTGCCGCTGCCGAGCGTGCCGGTGACCTGATCGATGACGTTCTGGACAGGGGCAAGGGGATTCGCGCCGCCGACGTTGCCGAGTGCGCCGGTCAATGCGCCGGCCGGGTTACCGCCACCAGCGTTGCCCAATGCGCCGGTCACCGTGCCGAGTGCTCCGGTCAATGCGCCGGCCGGGTTACCGCTGCCAACGTTACCCAATGCACCCGTCACTTGACCGACCGCGCCCTGCACCGCCGCCAACGGATTCGCGCCGCCCCCGACACTCCCCAACGCGCCCGTCACCTGATTCACCACGCCCTGCACCGGCGCGAGCGGCGTCACCGTGCCGCCGCTGCCCCCCAGCGCGCCCGGCAACCCATTCACCACCCCCGACAACGCCTGCGCCGGATTGCCGAGCGACGTCTGAAGCGCGCCGGCCCCGCCCGTCGTCACGGTCACCGAGCCCAGCGGCGACGTGCCGGTCGCGGCCAGCCCGACCGACACGTTGTTCGTCGGCGGATTCACGATCACTTGCGGAATCGGCAGCGCATCGAGCGCCGCCGCCATCGCCGAACCGGAAGCCAGCACCCCGAACACCGTCGCGACCGACAGCGCCACACCCGTCAAATTAATGTTTTGTCCCATCTTTGTTTACCCCATCTCGGTTGGCACTACGTTGATAAAGCATGGGGACGGATTGCACGAAGCATGCCACCCTAATAAAACGGTTCGACTCGGCTATTTATTGCGACGCAATAACGGATTTATATGGATCTATAGGGAAAAGGACGGCGCATTTCCATCGACTCGTCAGACGAAAGAGCATCGAGGACTGCGGATGTAACGTAACGTTTTCGAGGCCGCAGGTAACGTGTTCCGGTACATTCGCGCACATTGCAGCCATTCGTCGCCACGCCTTCGATACCCGTATGGACCGCCCATCCCTTTTGCATTTCATTTCGATGAAATGCATTTAAAAATCGTCGGGATTTATTATTTTCTTATCGGTGATTTCTTTCCGATCAATTACGCAGACCATTGCGATCGACATAGTTTTCGCCACTACGTATAGTCGAATGAAAAACTGTGAAAACCGCTCGCACAGCGGCCGTCACATCGTGCCCGGCCGCAGTCAACCGAAGCCCACAGGCCGATACGAATGCGGGTCGATATCGTCGGCGCGCCGGTCATCATCTCGGCGAGCCACCGGCCGCTCTCGCGCGAACAGCCGCGCGGATGAGCCGCCCGTCTGCGCAGGCTAGATACAATGGCGCAACCGCCGCGGCGCCGGTGCCAGCGCGCGCGAACGCGCCGCCCGCGCCCCCGCTCACCCGAGATCGCGATTCCGATGCGCAAGAAGCCATCCCCCGTCAAAGACCTGCTGCTCTCCCGTTACGCACCAATCGCCGACGGCATCGCGGCGCTGTTCTTCCCCTATGCGGAAGTCGTGATCCACGACCTGCACGACCAGACCGTCCTGTACCTGGCCAACAACCTGTCGAAGCGCGAGGTCGGCGACGATTCTGCACTCGAAGAAATCGATCACTCGGCGCGCGAGCGCGTGATCGGCCCGTACGAAAAGCTGAACTGGGACGGCCGGCGCATGCGTTGCGTGAGCAACGTGCTGTTCGACGACGAAGGCCGCCCGGCCGGGATGATGTGCATCAACTTCAACATCGCGGTGTTCGACGACGTGCGCGCGACGCTCGACGTGTTCATCAAGGGCGCGGGGATCGTCGCGCAACCGGACGAGCTGTTCCGCGACGACTGGCAGGAGCGCATCAACACGTTCCTGCACGGCTGGCTGCGCGAGCGGCAGGTCGGCCTGAACGGTCTCACGCGCGAGCACCGGCGCGAGCTGGTCGAAGCGCTGTACGCGGAAGGCGCGTTCCGCGGCAAGAGCGCGGCCAACTACGTCGCGAACGTGCTCGGGATGGGCCGCGCGACCGTCTACAAACACCTCAAGCACCTGAAGGAAACGCAAGGCGACGCGTAAGCGCGACTGCACCCCGCCGGCCCGCCGCGCGTGCGCCGGCGAGGCAAGCCGGCATGCACGATGCGTCTGCGAGCGCAGCCGCCCGACGAAACGCCGGCGCATCAAATGCTATAGTCGCAGTTACACTTTTTCCCGCCGAACAGCCGATGACGCCCCTGCCCGCCCCGCCTGCCCGCCCGATGCTCACCGTCGAGATCTGGTCCGACCTGATCTGCCCGTGGTGCTGGATCGGCAAGCGCCGCTTCGACGACGCGCTCGCCGCATTCCCGCATGCGCAGCACGTCGACGTCGTGCTGCGCGCGTTCCGGCTCATGCCGGGCCAGCCGGTCGAACCGGTCGAGGCGATGCTCGCGGGCAAATACCGGATGTCGGCGGCGCAGGTCGACCAGATGCTGCGCCAGGTGACCGACGCGGCCGCGAGCGTCGGGCTGCGCTACGACCTGCCCGGCACGCTCGTCGGCGACACGCTCGACGCACACCGCGTCGTGAAGCTCGGGCAGGCGACCGGTCATGCGCACGCGCTGACCGAGCGACTCTACCGCGCGTATTTATGCGAGCACGGCGCGTTGTTCGACCACGCGGCGCTGACCGACTTCGCGGTCGAAGCGGGACTCGAACGCGCGGCCGTCGAAGCGACGCTGCGCAGCGATGCGTACCGCGACGAGGTCGAAGCCGACGTCGCGCGCGCCGCGCAGATCGGCGGACGCGGCGTGCCGCTGTTCGTGTTCGGCGGCCGTTACGCGGTGTCCGGCGCGCAGCCGGTCGACGTGTTCGCGCAGGCGCTCGAGCGCGCGTGGCACGACGGCGCGAGCGTCGCATTCCACGGCGACGACGCAGCCGCGTGCGGCCCCGACGGCTGCGAACTGCCGCCGCGCGCATGACGCACGGGCCGCGCGACTACGCGCCGCTCCTGCCACAAACCGACAGGAACACGGCGCGAACGGCGTCTACAATTCAGCCTTTCAAATAACTATCAGAGCGAGGCTGCAGACGATGACCCATGGAATCCACGGCCAGCAGCGCTGGTATGCGCTGATCGTCCTGTGCCTCGGCGTGCTGATGATCGTGCTCGACAGCACGATCGTGAACGTCGCGCTGCCGTCGATCGGCGCCGACCTCCATTTCACCGGGACGGCGCTCGTCTGGGTCGTCAACGCGTACCTCTTGACGTTCGGCGGCTTCCTGCTGCTCGGCGGCCGGCTCGGCGACCTGTACGGCCAGCGCCGCATGTTCCTCGCGGGCCTCGTGGTGTTCACGCTCGCGTCGCTCGCATGCGGCGTCGCGCCCTCGCAGACGCTGCTGATCGCCGCGCGCGCGGTGCAGGGCTTCGGCGGCGCGGTGGTGTCGGCCGTGTCGCTGTCGCTGATCATGAACCTGTTCACCGAGCCCGGCGAACGGGCGCGCGCGATGGGCGTCTACGGCTTCGTCTGCGCGGGCGGCGGCAGTCTCGGCGTGCTGCTCGGCGGGCTGCTGACCAGCACGCTGTCGTGGCACTGGATCTTCCTCGTCAACCTGCCGATCGGCATCGCCGTCTATGCGATGTGCGTCGCGCTGCTGCCGCGCGTGCGCGTGCCGGCCGACGCCGCGCGGCTCGACGTCGCGGGCGCGCTCACCGTGACGGCGTCGCTGATGCTGGCCGTCTACGGGATCGTCGGCGGCAACGAGGCCGGCTGGCTGTCGCCGCAGACCGTCGGGCTGATCGGCGCGGCGCTCGCGCTGCTCGCGGCGTTCATCGCGATCGAGGCGCGCGTCGCGCATCCGCTGATGCCGCTGACGCTGTTCGCCGCGCGCAACGTCGCGCTCGCCAACGTGATCGGCGTGCTGTGGGCGGCGGCGATGTTCGCCTGGTTCTTCCTGTCCGCGCTGTACATGCAGCGCGTGCTCGGCTACGGGCCGCTGCAGGTCGGCCTCGCGTTCCTGCCGGCCAATCTGATCATGGCCGCGTTCTCGCTCGGGCTGTCGGCGCGCATCGTGATGCGCTGCGGGATCCGCGGCCCGATCGCGGCCGGCCTGCTGATCGCCGCTTGCGGGCTGGCGCTGTTCTCGCGCGCGCCCGGGGACGGCGGCTTCGTATGGCACGTGCTGCCCGGCATGACGCTGCTCGGCATCGGCGCGGGCGTCGCATTCAACCCGGTGCTGCTCGCCGCGATGAGCGACGTCGAGCCGGCCGATTCCGGGCTCGCATCGGGCATCGTCAACACCGCCTTCATGATGGGCGGCGCACTCGGCCTCGCGGTGCTCGCGAGCCTCGCCGCGGCCCGCACCGAGACGCTCGCGGCCGCACGAGCCGCATCGCTCGACGCGCTGAACGGCGGCTACCATGCCGCGTTCGCGGTCGGCGCGGCGTTCGCGGCCGCCGCCGGGCTGCTCGGCCTCGCGCTGCGCATTCGCCGGCAGGATGCGATGCCGGGCGTCGGTCCCGCGGTCCACTGACTGCCCTGAGGCGCGGCGGCCGGCCGCGCCGGCCTTCGTTGCGGCGCCGTGTTCCGCCACGGTCCCAAAGGCATGCGCATGCACCGCGGGGCCCCCGCAGCCGGGCCGCGGCGCCCCCGGCCACGAGATCCGTTCAAATGGCCGTTTCACGTTCCGACATCGGCCTCCCGGCCGACTTTGCGCATCGATTTTTAACGTAGTCGTACACCGGCTCGCCACATTTGCGACAATGGCGGACTTTGACCTGCGCGCCGCCGCCGAACGCCGCATAACCGCCTGCTTCCGATGTCGCTTCCCCATATCGATCCGCTGTACTCCCTGTCCGGCCTGTTCGTCGGCATCCTCGTCGGTCTGACGGGCGTCGGCGGCGGTTCGCTGATGACGCCGATCCTGGTGCTGCTGTTCGGCGTCCACCCCGCGACGGCGGTCGGCACCGACCTGCTGTACGCGGCCGCGACCAAGGCCACCGGCACGCTCGTGCACGGGCTGAAAGGATCGGTCGACTGGCGCATCACCGGCCGGCTCGCGGCCGGCAGCGTGCCGGCCGCCGCCGTCACGCTGTGGGTGCTCCACACGCACGGGATGAATTCGCCCAGCACCGCACGCACGATCCAGCTGGTGCTCGGCGTCGCGCTGCTGCTCACGTCGCTCGCGCTGATCTTCCGCCCGCAGCTCACCGCGCTCGCCGCGCGCAATCCGCTCGCGCCGAGCCCCGCGCGCACGCTGTGGTCGACCGTGCTGACCGGCGCCGTGCTCGGCGTGCTGGTGTCGATGACGTCGGTCGGCGCCGGTGCGATCGGCGTCACCGTGCTGCTGTTGCTGTATCCGGCGCTCGCGACCAGCCGCATCGTCGGTTCCGACATCGCGCACGCGGTGCCGCTCACGCTCGTCGCCGGCATGGGCCACTGGCTGCTCGGCTCGGTCGACTGGTCGATGCTGCTGTCGCTGCTGCTCGGCTCGCTGCCGGGCATCGTGATCGGCAGCCTGCTGTCGGCGCGCGCGCCCGAGCGGCTGCTGCGCAACCTGCTCGCCGCGACGCTGATCGCGGTCGGCGTGCGGCTCGTGCTCGCGTAAGCACGGCCGCGCGGTTCCCCGCCGCCCCGCCCGCGCGTCGCGCGCCGGCGATTCGTCCGAAAAAACAGCCCGACCGGCTCGCGCCGATCGGGCTGTCATCCATCCGGAAGCGCACCGCGAGCCCGCAGCGCCCGGCCCGAGGCCGGGCCGCGCGAGCCGCGGCGCGACGCTTACTGCCCCTGCTGCTGCAGTTGCTGCTGCTTCATCTGCAGCGTGCGCGCCTGCAGCTTCAGCACGCGCTGCAGCGCGCCGCGGTTCGCGAGGATCCCGTCGTAGAAGCTGCCGAGATCGCCCTTCAGCGCGGTTCGCGACGCATCGTTCAGATAGATCATGTGCCCCGACGGGTAGTTCTTGATCGTCAGGTTCTGCGCCTTGAGCGTCGGATCGAGCGGCATCTGCGCCAGCGTCAGCTCGGTCTGGTGGAACGGCGTGACCGCGTCGAAATAGCCGTTCGCCGACAGCACCTTCAGGTCCGGGTTGACGCTCATCGTCGCCGCCAGGTCGCCGGCCGTGTACAGCGTATTGCCGCCGCCCTTGTTCGCGCCGGTCGGGTCGGTGTGGCTGAAGTCCCAGTTGTTGAACACCTGGTCGTTCAGATCCACGAACGACGACGTCGACGTGTACTTGAGATCGGTGTCGATGTAGCTGTTCCACAGCACCGTGTACGCGCCGCCGACGTTCGTGATCGACGGATCGTTGCTGCCCGAGTTCGGCAGGATGTACGGCGCGATGCCCTTGCCCGTGAAGTTCGCGCGGCCGTCGTACTGGCCGATCTGGGTGCCGGGCACGAGCGTCAGGAAGAACGTGTACGGCGGGTTGTCGTCCGACGACGGCACGTTGCCGAGCGCGGCCGGGTTGCCGAAGGTCTGGATCAGCGTCGTCGCGTCGGTGCCGAGGTACGCGCCCATCTGCTGCGCGGTCCGCTGGTTCAGGTTCAGCCGCACGTTCACGAAGCCGCCGTCCTGCGGGTTCGGCTTCTGCGCGAGCGGCGCGAGCGTGTTGTCGGCGTAGTGGCGGGCCTGCGCCATGTACGCGTCGAGATCGGTCGGCGCCGGACTGAGCGTCGTCTTCTTCCAGTAGAACGCGTCGGCCGCGAGCGTCGGGAACGTGCCGGGCGCGGACAGCGCATTCGCATAGTCGAGGATCGACGACTGCAGCGTGATCCCGTTCAGGTCGATGCCGTCCTCGTGCAGCACCCACGACACGACCGCGCTGCGCGCCGTGCCGTACGACTCGCCGAACAGGAACTTCGGCGAATTCCAGCGCGAATACTTGGTCAGGTAGCGCTGGATGAAGCGGTCGATCGAGCGCGCGTCCTGGTCGGTGCCCCAGAAGTCCTTGTTCTTCGCCGGCGCGATCGCCGTCGAGTAGCCGGTGCCGACCGGGTTGATGAACACCAGATCGGTGCGATCGAGCAGGCTGTCGGGGTTGTCGAGCAGCTTGTACGGCGCGGGCGGCGTGAAGTTCGGAAACGACGATTGCAGGCGCTTCGGCCCGAACGAGCCGAGCAGCAGGTAGACCGACGACGAGCCCGGCCCGCCGTTGTAAAAGAACGTGACCGGGCGCGGCTTCGACGGGTCGGGATTGTCCTGCGTGTAGGCGACGTAGAACATCTTCGCGTTCGGTGCGGACGTGACCGGATCGATCGTCGTCAGGTGGCCGGTCGTGGCCGTGTACTGGATCGTCTTGCCGCCGATCGCGACCTGGCGATGCACGACCGCCGCGCCTTCGGCCGAGTCGGTGACCGCATCGTCCGGGCCGGTGCCGTAGACGTCGTCGTCGACGTACGGCTGGTCCGCGGGCACGGCGGCCGTGGCATTCGTCGTGGCGGACGTGCTGCCGTTGGCCGCCGTCGCGGCCGCCGCGGTGGCGGCGCTCGGGCCGGAGCCGTCGTCGCCGCCGCAGCCGGTGACGAGCAGCGCCGCGGCCGCCGCCGCCGCGAGCGGCACGCTCAGTGTCGTTCCAAATAGCGCGAAACCGTCTTTCAAGGACTTCCGTGTCGTCATTATTGCCTCTCGAATAGAACGATAAATACCGTCGGCGCAAAGGATCATTTGCGCCGACGCTCCGCACCGGGAGCGCATTCGTTTTGCGACGCACTCCGAGTTTTTTACCGCCCCGGCCATTGCCGGCCGGCACGATTTACCCCACTCGTATTTCGAATGCACGATGGAATCAATTCCATCGGGAACGACGATTCAATAATCGACGGCCGCGCGCGCATGCTGCGCCAATGCGTCGCGCCGAAATGCAACGGCAAATACTTGCCCGGCCTGACCCGCACGGCCATGCACGCGTCGCCCGGAATGGACGAGCAATCCCCTTCGGCGACACGCCGATTAACCGCAACAAGCGGTCAATCGAGATGCGAGCCGATTTAATAAAACCGAAAGGATCGAATAACTATTTGGAAAGAAATATCGCCGATAAGGTAATTTATTAAATTAAGTGAAAATCTCGGCGAATAATAGAAGCGGGGTTTTGGGCCGTAAAGTAATAATTTGTTACAGCGCGGACCGGTCGATGAGGAGTGAACGCCGAAGCGATTTCCAGCGCCAAAAAAGAAAAAGCCGGACGACCATCCGGCTGCGGGGAATGCGGCGCGGCGCGCCGTCAGAGCGGCACGTCGATCGCGCCGGCGCCGGCCGCGATCGCGTTCGCACCCGGCGCCGTCGAGATCGGCGGCAGGTTCGCGCTGGTCAGCGCCGGCGCGGCGCCCGGCGTGCCGCCGCGCGGCACCGTGCGGATCACCTGCGACGGCGGCAGCGGCGCGCCGCTCTTCAGATGCCGCCACATCAGGTTCAGCGCCTGCACGTTGTAGTAGTGGACCGGCACGAAGCGCGTGTCGAAGCCCGCGACCGGCAGGAACGCATCGAAGTGCTGCCCGTTGGTCACCTCGTAGAACACCAGTTGGCTGCGCCCGCCTTCGCTGATGCTGTTCTGCGCGACGTACGCGCGCGACGCGTGGTTCACCGGCACGAGCGCGTCGCTGCGGCCCTGCACGATGATCGCGGGCTTGCCCTGCAGGTTCGCGTTCACGCGCACGGCCTCGACGTTCGCCGGCATGTCGAGCATCCCGTTGGTCCACAGCTGACGCAGGCATAGCGCGCCCGCGAAGCTCGCGTCGGGCGTCGCGAGCCGGTGGTCGACGCCCGCGCCGGTGTTGAACACGAGGTTGATGCCGGCCGTCGGCGGCACGCCGTTGCCGAGGCCGAACACGGCCGGCATCGGCGACGCGGCAGGCGCCGCCACCGCGCCGGTCGCCGCATTGGTCGTCGCGAAGCTGAAGTTGCACAGGTTGTCGGCGGCGCTCGAGCGCGTGTACGCGTTCGCATAGGTGACCGCGATCGCCGGAATCGCCTGCGAATCCCACATCGACGCCTGCAGCAGGTCCGAATCGGCGAGGTAGCCGGCCGCATGCAGTTGCGCGAGCGCGTCGGCGGCCTGGCTCTGCGTATCGGCGCCCGATACGAGCCCGGCTGCGGCGAGCGTCGCGCAGCGCTGCGTGCGGATCGACTGCGTGGTCGCGAGCGGCAGCGCGCTCAGATAGGGCTCGCCCGCGAGCGACGCCGACGCGGCCGCGCACGGCTCCAGCAGGTTCGCGAGCGTCGCGTAGTCGGCCAGCGGCCGGCCGAACGACGGCACCGGCCGGCCGCTTTCGCGCACGACGGCGTTCGGCGCCATCCGCACGTTGATCTGCGGCTCGCCGACCACCACCGCGGTGATCCAGCGGCGCGTGTCCTGTTCGGCCGCCGCGAGCGCCGCGCCGCCGCCGTTGCTCACCGACGCGGCGATCGTCGTGATGTCGCCCGCGCGGTAGCGCACGCCGCGATGCGAGCCGTCGACGAGCGGCGCGAACTGTTGGTTGAGCGCCCAGTATGCGAATTCGACCGACTGCAGCGTCGCGCGGCCCCAGTCGTGCTCGGGGTTCTGCTGCGAATGCGCGTGCTTGAACGCGTAGCGGTTCGGGAAGCGGCTGTTGAACGCGGCGAGGTCGCCGCTCGTCAGGTTGGCGGTAAACAGGCTCGCGCTGCCGGCCAGCACCGCGTTGGCGAGCGTGCCGTCGATCAGCGTGACGGTGTTGGAGCCGAGCTCCTGCGCGCCGTTGCCGCCGCCCTTGTCGTTGTATGCGACCGCGCAGCCGCGCTTGAGGCCCCATTCGCCGGCCGCGGAAATGGCGCCGTACACGCCGCGCGAGCCCGACGACGTCGCGGTGACGATGCACGGCTGCGCGGGATCGAAGCTCGCCGGCACCTGCACGAGCAGCGTCACGTTCTTGCGGCCGCTGCCGTCGTCGGCATACGCGAGATATTCGGTGCCGGCGATCTTGCCTTCGCCGAGCGTGTCGTTGCCGTCGAGGTCGACGTTCGGCCCCCAGAAGCGGCCGTATCCGCCGTTCGCGCTCATGTCGACGAGCGCGCGGTAATTCGACCAGATCGCGACGCGGCGCAGCTCGGCGGCGGTCGGCCGCGACGGGTCCGCGAACGCGGGCGCGGCGGCGGACGCGAGGCCCGTCTTGCCGAGGCCGGCCGTCAGCAGGTCGTCGCTCGCGCCGTCGTACGCGGTCGTGCGCACCGAGCCCGACACGAACACGGGCAGCTGGTTGCGCTCGGCCGTCTCGTCGCCGTTGCAGGCGCCCAGCATCGTGAGTGCGGCGAGCGCCGCGCCGACAAGAATTCGACTACCCCACCCGTGCGTGTCCATTGCCGCCCTCTCAGTGTCGATATCGATATCGTTATCGGCCGGCCGCCGCGTCGTGCGCGGCGCACGGCCCTGAAGCGCAAACGGGCCCCGGCACGCCGGGGCCCGCCGGAAAGCAGGCGCTTGCGGCGCGCTCGCGCGCCGCCGCCCCGCATTATTGCTGCTGGACCGTCAGCTTGTTCGTGACCGACGTCACGCCGTGTACGCTTTTCGCTGCCTCTTCCGCCTTGTCGATCTGTGCCTGGTCGGGCACGGTGCCCTCCAGCGTGATCGCGCCGCCCTTCGAGCGGACGACCAGGTTCGCCACGTCGACGCCGCCTGCCTTCGTAATGGCCTTGCGCACCGCGTAGCCGAGCTTGCGGTTCGCCTTCTTCGCGGTCTTGGCCGCGGCCTTAGGCGAGCTCGCCGCCGCAGCCGGCGCCTCGGTGGCCGCCGCATCGCTCGACTGCGCGTACACGCTGCCCGTCAGACAGGCCGCCACGGCCGCAACACCCAACGCTCTCAACACGATCGACTTCATGCTATCTCCTTGTGACTTCGGAACGGCCGTGCACAGTACGGCCGGATACCCCCAAAGGCAGCCGGCCCGCGCGCGAAGGGGCGGGACGGCCGATGATTTCCACGGCGATGCGAGAGAGGCGACACGGGCCGGCGGCCGGCGCACGCAAATGCGGGCCGGCCGGGCCGGACAGCCGCCGGCCGGACGCGCCCGGTCTCGTTGGGTGCCGGGTCGCGCGCGAATCGGTCGCGGCTGCGACGCACAATGTAATCCAGCGCCCGCGGAAGCGCAAAGACTTTGACGCGCGAGCGCGCGAAGCCGGTCCAGCGGCGCCGGCGGGCAAAATCTCCGGCCCCCACACGGCGCACAACCGGCGCACAACCCCCACTCGCGCCAACGACGCGAAACCGGGTACCATCGCCGGCTGAACCCGCATCGTTGGCGCCAGCCGTCATCGATGCGTCACGGCCGTGTCATCTGTCGATTTCCATGAAGCCTGCCAGCCCGCGTCCACCCCGCCGCATCCTCGCCCGCTTCGTCGCGGTGTCGTGGCGCGACCTCGCGCTGTCGATCGGCCCCACCGTGCTGCTCGCGGCGGCGGCCGTGTGGCTCGCGGTCAAGCTGATCCAGCCCGCGCCGCCGTCCACGCTCGTGATTTCGGCCGGGCCGCCCGGCAGCACGTACTGGAACGCCGCGCAGAAATACAAGGCGATCCTCGCGAAGAACGGCATCACGCTCGACGTCGAAGCGTCCGAGGGCTCCGCGCAGAACCTCGCGCGGCTGTCCGACCCGAACGCACCGGTCGACGTCGGCTTCGTGCAGAGCGGCATCGGTTCGAAGGAACGCGACGAGCAACTGGTATCGCTCGGCAGCATCGGCTACGTGCCGCTCGCGATCATGTACCGCGGCGCGGTGGTCGCGCGCCTGTCCGATTTCAAGGGCAAGCGGCTCGCGCTCGGCCCGCAGGGCAGCGGTGCACGCGAGCTGAGCCTCGCGCTGCTGAAGATGAACGGCATCGTGCCGGGCGGCCCGACCGAGCTGCTGCCGATCGCCGGCGAGGACGCCGCGACCGCGCTGCTCGACGGCAAGATCGACGCCGCGTTCCTGTCCGGCGATTCGACGCAGATCCCGGTGATGTCGAAGCTGTTCCGTGCGCCGGGCGTACACGTGTACTCGTTCACGCAGGCCGAAGCGTACGCGCGCCGCTTCCCGTACCTGACCGCGATCACGCTGCCGATGGGCGTCTACGATCTCGGCCGCAACCTGCCGGCCAGCGACATCCACACGGTCGCGCCGACGATCGAGCTGGTCGCACGCGACACGCTGCATCCGGCGCTGTCGGACCTGCTGATCGAGGCCGCGCGCGAAGTGCACGGCCACGCGACGATCCTGCAGCACGCCGGCGAATTCCCGTCCGCGATCACGCGCGGCTTCCCGCTGTCCGACGACGCGGCGCGCTACTACAAGTCGGGCAAGAGCTTCCTGTACCGCCGGCTGCCGTTCTGGGTCGCGAGCCTCGTCGACCGGCTGCTGGTGGTCGTGGTGCCGCTGATCGTCGTGCTGATCCCCGGCCTGCGGCTCGTGCCGTCGCTGTACGGCTGGCGCGTGCGCTCGCGGATCTATCGCTGGTACGGCGCGCTGATCGCGCTCGAGCGCCGCGCGCTCGGCGAGCACACGGCCGACGAACGCGTGCACCTGCTCGAGGAACTCGACGATATCGAGGAAGCCGTGAACCGGATGAAGATGCCGCTCGCGTACGCGGGGCAGTTCTACGTGCTGCGCGAGCACATCGGCTTCGTGCGCGAACGGCTGAGTGCGCACGAGCCCGACGCGCCCGCGCGCATGTCGGACGCGTCGCAGCCGCCCGCGGCCGCCGCGCCGCCGACTGCCGAAACCCCTCGGGCGACTCCGGGTTCCGCGTGAGCGGCCGATCCGCGATCATTACCGCATCCGCGCGCCACCGCGTAACATGAAGGCCGCCGCCAGGCGCGCACGCCCCACCCCTCTGGAGATCGTCATGACAACCGGCCTTGACACCGCCCAACCCGCCTGGTTCTACGACTTCGTGTCGCCGTTCTCCTACCTGCTGCTCGAACAGCACGAC
This sequence comes from Burkholderia sp. B10, assembly GCF_004368385.1. NCBI lineage: Bacteria > Pseudomonadati > Pseudomonadota > Betaproteobacteria > Burkholderiales > Burkholderiaceae > Burkholderia > Burkholderia sp. B10. The sequence continues at coordinate 54,245 of NZ_PQMX01000027.1, forward strand.
AAGTGGCCCGACGTGCCGTTCGAGCCCGTCGCCGTGGCGCTGCCCGACCTGCAGCGCCATTGGGGACAGCGGCCGAGCGCCGACGTGCCGGCCAAGCGCGTGTTCACGTACCGCCACGCGCTGTTTCGCGCCGAGCAGCTCGGCATCCGCTTCAAGATGCCGCCGGCGCATCCGTTCGACACCGACAAGGCGCTGCGCCTCGCGATCGCGATGCGCGCCGACATCGGCACCGTGCTCGAGATGTTCCGTTTCATCTGGCACGACGGCAACGATCCGTCGACGCCCGCGGGATTCGCCGCGCTGTGCGAGCGCGTCGGCGTCGGGCACGGCGACGAGTTGATCGAATTCGAGGAAACGAGCGCGCAGCTGCGCCGCAACACCGACGACGCGATCGCGCTCGGCGTGTTCGGCGTGCCGACCTTCTGGATGAACCAGCAGCTGTTCTGGGGCGAGGATGCACTGCCGATGGTGCTGTACTGCGCACGCACGCCGAACTGGCTCGAGTCGGGCGAGGTCAAGCGGATCAGCACGCTGCCGAAGGGCCGCGCGTGATGCCCGGTATCACGCCCGCGCGCGGGCGGCTGCGGTAAGGTTACGCTTCGCCCGCACAACCCTGCATCGATGGAAGACGACCGCACCGCCTCGCTCGACATCTGGCTCGTGCGCGTATTGCGTACGCTGCTGCTCGAGCGCAGCGTCACGCAGGCCGCGCTGCGGCTGAACCAGACCCAGCCCGCGATCAGCACCGCGCTGCGCAAGCTGCGCGAAACGCTGAACGATCCGATTCTCGTGCGCGGCAAGTCGGGCATGGTGCCGACCGAGTACGGCGCGTCGCTGCTCGGCGCGGCGTCGCGCGCGCTGCGCGAGGTCGACTTCATCGCGACGCCGCACGGCGACTTCGAGCCGTCGTCGGCGCGCCGCACGTTCCGCGTCGCCGCGCCCGACTATCTGAACGATTTCTTCATGCCGACGCTGATCGCGCGCTTTCGCGACGCGGCGCCGCATGCACATCTGGAAATCGACTCGCTGAACCCCGCGCTCGATCATGCGGGCGCGCTCGAAACGGGCGCGCTCGATCTCGTGATCGGCAACTGGCCGAAGCCCGACCCGCGCTTCGCGCGCCAGGACCTCTTCTCCGACACGATCGTGTGCCTGATGCGCGCGGCCCATCCGCTCGCACATGAGCCGCTCACGCGCGATGCGTATGCCGCGGCCGCGCACGTCGCGCCGACGCCCTACACCGGCGACAAGCGCAATGCGATCGAGATCGGTCTCGCGCGTGCGCAGCTCACGCGCCGCGTCGTGACGACGCTGCCGTACTTCGGCATCGTGCCGCAGGTGCTGCTGCAGGCGGACCTGATCTTCACGACGACGCGCCGCTTCGCGACGCACTACGCGCAGTTGCTGCCGCTCGTCGTGGTCGAACCACCCATGCCGTTTCCGCGTATCAGGAGCTATCTGCTCACGCATCCGCAGCCCGATCGCCCGACCGACATCGCGTGGCTGTGCGCGCTGATGCAAAGCGTGTCCGACGAACTGACCGCGGCGCGCGTGCGCAAGCGCTGAATCAGCTCACTCGCGTTCCAGTTCGGGGCCGCGCCGGCGTTCAGGCCGTGCAGAAGGTTTCCTGCAGATGCGTCCAGCGCACCGCGCCCGTGGCGTCGCGCCGGAACACAGCGGTCGCGCGCCGTGCGGGCAACGCACCCGACGCCGCGTGCTGCGATTCCAGATAGGTGAGCACCGCATGCGATGCGTCGGCCGCGAGCACGCGAACGTCCGACAGCGCGATGCGCAGCCCCGGCTTCGCGCCGCCCAGCTTCGCGAACAGCGCGTGCGTGCCCGCGTGGTCGAACACGCGGCCGTCGGTCATGATCATCGTGAAATCGGCGGCGAAATCGGCGAGCAGCGCATCGACGGCCGCGGGCTCGGAATCGGCGCCGGACAGCCAGCGCTCGATGGCGACGACGCTCGCGGCGAGTGCATCGAGATAGATCTGCGGATCGGACATGCGGTGTGCAGGGAAAAACGCGCGGCCCGGTGCCGCACGATCTGCGGAGTGTAGACGAATGCGTGCGCGGCTGGCGTCGTTACCGCAAGCAACAACCGCTCAGCGCTCCGCTTTCTCCGGCGTTGGGTATCAGCTTTCGAATGGGTTCAGAACGCGTGCGCCCGTTCCGGCGAAATCATCGACGTTCCGCGTCACGACGATCAGGTCGTGGATCAACGCCGTTGCCGCGATCAACTTGTCGAGCGAGTGCTCGGGATGCGGGACGCGCAGGCGTCCCCACAACTGCCCGATCTCTTCGTCCACCCCCAGAATGTTCGACGCAAACTCCCGAAGTACGCCATCGAGCCAGTTTTCAAGGCGCGTCGCCTGGGACTTGTCGCCACGGTGACGGATGATTTCCACACCGCGCCGCAGTTCGCCAACCGTCACCACGGAAAGGTACAGATCGGCATCGTCCTGCGCGGCCTTGCGGAAAAACGCCATCACACCTTTATCTGCTCGCTCCCGCTTCCGTACTTCGCTGATGACGTTGGTATCAACCAAAAACATTCGCTGCCTCGCCGTCATCCACGCGCGCAAAATCGGCATCGGTTCCGACGTTCGGGATACTCATCAACACCTGCGCGAACGTCTTGCGCTGCGGCGCGCGCAGCGCCTTTGCCAGGATCTCTCGATGCTCGGCCTCCGCACTGCGCCCGTTGGCTGCGGCCCGCTCGCGCAGGCTTTGGACGAGTTCCTCGTCCACATTTCTCACCAGAAGAGTTGCCATGCTTCACCTCCACATCCGAGTTGATATCAATGCTAGCACTCTTCGCGGAAGCTGCAAGCACTGATCGCCTTTCAGGGTGGCATTCGTCGAATGCCTCAGCACGTGACCGTCACGGCCGCCTTGGAAATAACGGCTCCAACACGGACGGTTTCGGCCGAAGCCGCGGTCAAGCAACGATGACGCTTCCGGAGTGACGGCCTCGGGTGATCCATCCGAACGGATGCGCCCGCATAAATCCAACAGATTGGCCGATCGTGCAAGGCGGCAAAGTCTTCGCACGACGCCAGCACGGCATCGCATGCTCGGCCGTTCGGAGCCGCCGCCGTTTACTCCACACTACCGGCGCTTTCACGATGGTTCGGCGAACGGCGCGCGGGTACCTTCGAGCGCACCTGCAACAACTCCGCGCACACGGCCACCGCGATCGCGCCCGGCGCCTTGTCGACGATGCCGGCCACGCCGATCGGACACACCATCTCCGCGAGCCGCACCGCATCGACGCCGCGCGCGACGAGCCGGCGCTCGAACTTCACGCGCTTGGTACGCGAGCCGATCATGCCGAAATACGCGAAGTCGCGCCGCCGCATGATCTGCGCGGCGAGCGAGAAGTCGAGCGCGTGGTTGTGCGTCATCACGAGGAAGTACGCGCCCGCGGGCGCCGCATCGACCACCGCTTCAGGCGTGTCGGTCGGCTCCGGCTGCACGTTCGGCGGACATTCGTCGGGGAACAGCTCGTCGCGCGTGTCGACCCACTGCACGACGCACGGCAGCGCGCCGAGCAGCGTGACGAGCGCATGCCCCACGTGCCCCGCGCCGAACAGCACGATGTGCATCGGCGGCGGCGCCGCGGTTGCGCGATTGCGCTGGCCGGTGCCGCGCGCGAACGGCGGCAGCGACGGCGCGCTGCCGCACGCGCCGTCGTCGCATTGGACGGCCGGCACCTGCGCCGCGCCGCGCGGCGAACGAGCGCGGCCGTTCATGCCGGCCTCCGCCGGGCCGTCCCGACGACGCCGAGCGCCGGGCGGAAGCCGGCGCAAGAAGCGAGCGTGAAGAGGCGATGCATCATCTCACCCTGCCCGCGCGGCGCTCGCCGCACGCACCGCGTGCACCGCGCGCAGGATCGCCTCGCCGGTCGCCGGCGCGTCGAGCGGCGGGTTCACGCGGTAGTCGCCGACCGCGGCGATCGCGTCGCGCACCGCGAAGAACACCGAGAACGGCAGCAGCAGCGGCGGCTCGCCGACGGCCTTCGAGCGGTGAATGCTGTCCTCGACGTTGCGGTTGCGGAACAGCCGCACGTTGAACTCGGGCGGCGTGTCGTTGACGGTCGGGATCTTGTACGTGGACGGCGCGTGCGTCATCAGCTTGCCGCCCGCGTTCCACCACAGCTCCTCGGTCGTGAGCCAGCCCATCCCCTGGATGAACGCGCCTTCGACCTGGCCGATGTCGAGCGCGGGATTGAGCGACGCGCCGACGTCGTGCAGCGCGTCCACGCGCAGCGTGCGCATTTCGCCCGTCAGCGTGTCGATCACGACCTCCGACACGGCCGCGCCGTACGAGTAGTAGTAGAACGGCCGGCCCTGCAGCTTCGACTGATCCCAGTACAGCTTCGGCGTCGCGTAGAAGCCGTCGGACCACAGCTGCACGCGCGCCAGATACGCGCTCGCGACCACGTCGGCGAACGGCACGCTGGTCGCGCCGACCCACACCACGTCGTTGCCGAACTTCACGTCGGCCGCCGCGACGCTGCCGTCGCCGAACCGCTTCGCCGCGAACGCCGCGAGCCGCTCGCGCAGCTGGCGCGCGGCATCCTGCGCGGCCTTGCCGTTCAGGTCGGAGCCCGTCGACGCGGCGGTAGCCGACGTGTTCGCCACCTTGCTCGTGTCGGTCGCGGTCACGCGAATCCGGTCGAAGCGGATGCCGAGCTCGTGCGCGACCACCTGCGCGACCTTCGTGTTGAGCCCCTGCCCCATCTCCGTGCCGCCGTGGTTCACGAGCACCGAGCCGTCGGTGTAGATGTGCACCAGCGCGCCGGCCTGGTTGAAATGCGTGACGTTGAACGCGATGCCGAACTTCACCGGCGTGAGCGCGATGCCCTTCTTCAGCACCGCGTTGCGCGCGTTGAATTCCCTGACGGCCGCGCGGCGCGCGCGATAGCCGCTCGTCGTCTCGAGCTCGCCGAGCAGTTCGTGCAGCACGTTGTCCTCGACGGTCTGCCCGTACGGCGTCACGTTGCGCTCGGTCTTGCCGTACAGGTTCGCGTAGCGCACGTCGAGCGGATCGCGGCCGAGCGCGCGCGCGATGTCGTCGAGGATGTACTCGATCGCGAACGCGCCCTGCGGGCCGCCGAAGCCGCGGAACGCGGTGTTCGACTGCGTGTTGGTCTTGCCGCAGTAGCCGGCGATGGCCACGTCGCCGAGCCAGTACGCGTTGTCGAAGTGGCACACCGCGCGCGTCATCACCGGGCCCGACAGGTCGGCCGAGAAGCCGCAGCGCGACGTCATGTCGAGCGCGACGCCGTCGATGCGGCCGTCGTCGTCGTAGCCGACGTCGAAGCGGTAATGAAAGTCGTGCCGCTTGCCGGTGATCATCATGTCGTCGTCGCGATCGGGACGCAGCTTCACCGGGCACAGCAGCTTCCATGCGGCGAGCGCGGCGCAGCACGCGAACAGGCCCGACTGCGATTCCTTGCCGCCGAACCCGCCGCCCATCCGGCGGCATTCGACCAGCACGTCGTGCGACGCGACGCCGAGCACGTGCGCGACCAGGTGCTGCATCTCGCTCGGATGCTGCGTCGAGCAGTACACGTGCATGCCGTCGTCGTCCTTCGGCACCGCGTAGGCGATCTGCCCTTCCAGATAGAACTGCTCCTGCCCGCCGAGATACATCTCGCCGGACTCGCGATGCGCGGCCGCCGCGAGCCGCGCGGGCGCGTCGCCGCGCGCGAGCTTCAGCGGCGGGATGACGTACGACTCGGCGTTGCGCGCGTCCTGCGCGGTGAGGATCGCGGGCAGCTCTTCGTAGTCGACCTGCGCGCGGCGCGCGGCGAGCCGCGCGATGTCGTGCGACGTGGCGACGACGATGAACATCGGCTGGCCGACGAACTGCACGACGCCGTCGGCGAGCACCGGGTCGTCGTGGACGATCGGCCCGCAGTCGTTGACGCCCGGAATGTCGGCGGCCGTGAACACGGCGACGACGCCGGGCGTCGCGCGCACCGCGTCGAAGTTCATCGACACGATCTTCGCGTGCGGCTTCGCGGACAGGCCGAGCGCCGCGTGCAGCGTGCCGGCGACGAGCGGGATGTCGTCGGTGTAAGTGGCGCGGCCGCTCACGTGCAGGTGCGCGGATTCGTGCACGCGCGACACGTGGACCTGCGCGCCGTCGGTCTGCGCATCGAGCGCGGTCAGGAACGGTTCTGCTTGCTGGTTCATGTTCGGGGTTCTCCGTCTTCAGACGCGCGCCGCGCCATCGGCCGCTTCGGCGCCGGTTTCGGCGGCCACTTCGCGCACGTTCAACGCGTGCGCCGGCAGCGGGTCGTGCATCCGCGTCTCGAGCCAGAACCGGTACAGCAGGTTCTTCGCGGCATCGACGCGATAGGCGCTGGTCGCGCGCATATCGGTGAGCGGCTGGTAGTCGCGCTCCAGCGCCTGCATCGCGGCCTGCGCGGTGGCTTCGTGCCACGGCGCGCCGTCGAGCACCGCTTCCGTGTGCGGCGCGCGCTTCGGCGTCGCGGCCATCCCGCCGAATGCGATGCGCGGCTCGCGGATCGTGTCGCCGTCCGCGATGAACGCGAACGCCGCGCACACCGCCGAAATGTCGGAGTCGAACCGCTTCGACAGCTTGTAGGTGCGGAACTGCAGCGCCGCGCGCGCGCCGCTGCGGGTCGGCACCTTCAGCGCGACGACGAATTCGTGCGGCGCCATGTCCTTCTGCTGATAGCCGGTGTACAGCGCGTCGAGCGGCAGCTCGCGCACGCTGTCGCCGCCGCGCAGCACGACGCGCGCGCCGAGCGCGATCAGCCCCGGCATCGAGTCGCCGATCGGCGAGCCGTTCGCGACGTTGCCGCCGAGCGTGCCCGCGTTGCGGATCGGCAGCGACGCGAAGCGCTTCCACATTTCGGTCAGCTCCGGATACGTGCCGGCGAGCGCCGCATACGCGCGCTCGACCGTCACGCCCGCGCCGATCTCGATCCAGTCGTCGCCGTGCACGATCCGCTGCAGCTCGGCGACCTGGCCGACGTAGATCAGGTCGTCGAGGCGACGCATCTGCTTGGTCACCCACAGGCCGATGTCGGTGCTGCCGGCCAACAGCCGCGCGTCGGGGCGCTCGGCCTTCAGCGCGGCCAGCGCGTCGAGCGTGCGCGGCGCGGCGAAGCGCGCGCCGTCGGCGGCCGCGTATTCGAACGTGCGCTCGCGCCGCAGCGACGCCAGCGTGCGCGCGAGCGCGGCCGCGTCGACCGGCGAGTCCTGCGCCGGCGTGCGTTCGCCGCTCGCGTCGAACATCCGCACCGCCGCGTCGATGATCGGCCGGTAGCCGGTGCAGCGGCACAGGTTGCCGGTCAGCGCATCGGCGATCTCGGTGCGGGACGGCACGCTCGGCACGCCGGCGACGCTCTGCACGCACGATGCGTTCGAAGCTGCGCTGCCGCAGCGCTCATGGCCGTGCTGCTCGTACAGCGCCCACATCGACATCACGAAGCCCGGCGTGCAGAAACCGCATTGCGACCCGTGGCAATCGACCATCGCCTGCTGCACCGGATGCAGCGAGCCGTCCGGCCGGCGCAGGTCCTCGACCGTGAGCAGCGCCTTGCCGTCGAGCGTCGGCAGGAACTGGATGCACGCGTTGACGGCCTTGAACGCCACCGCGCCTGCGTCGGTCAGCTCGCCGACGACGACCGTGCACGCGCCGCAGTCGCCTTCCGCGCAGCCTTCCTTGGTGCCGGTGCAGCGCGCATCCTCGCGCAGATACTGCAGCACGGTGCGGGTGACGTCCGCGCCGCTGACTTCGCGGACCGCGTGACGATGGTAGAAGCGGATCGGCTCACTCATGTCTCAATCGTTGTTCAAGTGGGGGCAAGGCGGCCGGCGCTCAGCGCACGACCGACGTTTCTCTGACAGTTTGCACGCTATCACCGTCAAATTTCGCAACCCATAGCCGAACGCGCATGCGGCTCATATCACGGCCGCGATATGGGGGCGGCGGGCCGCCAGCTGTGCAGCATGCGCGTGGCGCTGGCTGTTTTCGCCGGGCCCATTGCAGCGCTAAAACGGGTCACGATTAACTAAGTAGTACCTGCGGGAAAACCGGTTCCATGGGAAAATCCGGATTCCGTTGTTTGGCTGCATCTGTCGCGATCGTCGTCCCGCTTCGTTCATCTAATCCGACCCCATGTCCACCGATTCCGCCACACCGCCGCGCAGCGGGCTCGCCGTCACGCTGCAAATCGTGTCCGTCGTCTGCTTCACGTTCGTCTGCTATCTGACCATCGGGCTGCCGCTCGCGGTGCTGCCGGGCTTCGTCCACGACGATCTCGGCTATTCCGCGATCGTCGCGGGCGCCGCGATCAGCGTCCAGTATTTCGCGACGCTCGCGTCGCGTCCGCTCGCCGGGCGCTTCGCGGATACGCTGGGGCCGAAGCAGACGGTGCTGCGCGGGCTGATCGGCTGCGGCGTGTCGGGCGTGCTGCTGCTGGTGGCGCTGCTGCTCGCGCGCTGGCCGGCCGCGAGCCTCGTGCTGCTGATCGGCAGCCGGCTCGTGCTCGGCGTCGGCGAAAGCCTGTGCGGCACCGGCGCGATCCTGTGGGGCATCGGCCGGGTCGGCATCGCGCACAACGCGAAGGTGATCTCGTGGAACGGCATCGCGACCTACGGCGCGCTCGCGCTCGGCGCGCCGGTCGGCGTCGCGATCGCGCACGCGCTCAATCCGGCGTTGATCGGCGTGCTCGTGATCGCCCTCGCGGCGGCCGGCTTCTATCTGGCCCGCCTGATCGACGCGGTGCCACTCGTGCACGGCGAACGGATGTCGTACGCGAGCGTGTTCACGCGCGTGCTGCCGCACGGCCTCGGTCTCGCGCTCGGCTCGGCCGGCTTCGGCTCGATCGCGACCTTCGTCACGCTCTACTACGCGGCGCGCCATTGGCCCAACGCGGCGCTGTCGTTGACCGTGTTCGGCACGCTGTTCATCGGCGCGCGCCTGCTGTTCGCGAACATGATCAAGACTTACGGCGGCTTCCGCGTCGCGATCGTGTCGTTCGCGTTCGAATCCTCGGGCCTCCTGCTGCTGTGGCTCGCGCCGGTGCCGCACGTCGCGCTCGTCGGTGCGGCGCTCACCGGGTTCGGCTTCGCGCTGATCTTCCCGGCGCTCGGCGTGGAGGCCGTCGCGCTGGTGCCGCCGGCGAGCCGCGGCGCGGCGCTGTCCGCGTATTCGGTGTTCCTCGACCTGTCGCTCGGGATCACCGGCCCGCTCGCCGGCTACATCGCCGGCGCATTCGGGTATCCGCAGGTGTTCCTGTTCGCTGCGGCGGCCGCCGCAGCGGGCGTCGCGCTGTCGATGGTGCTGTATCAGCGGCAGGCGCGCGTGGCGGGGAGCGGCGCGGCGGCTTGAGGGGCGGTACGGCGGGCGGCTGTCGAGCTAGCTGGTGGGCAGTTGGCCCGGCGTCCGGCGACTAGCCGCCGGGGCTGGGCCAACGGCGGCAGTCGGGTCGTGGGGCTTTTGGGCTTTTGGGCTTTTGGGCTTTTGGGCTTTTGGGCTTTTGGGCTTTTGGGCTCTCGGGCTCTCGGGCTCTCGGGCCATCAGGCTGTACGGCTTTCGGGCTAACGGCCCATCAGGCCGTCATCGGGCTGGCGGCCCGACAGGCCAACAGGCCGACCCCATCTGCATGCCGAGCAACCATCTTCCGCTCACGGCGCGAACCAGCCCTCAACCCGCTTCGCGCGGGGCGCCTTTCATTCAGCGCAGCCGTCACGCGGTGCGCAGAAACAGCCGGCGCGTCAGATCGAACGCCACCAGATTGCCGGCCACCACGAGCAGCAGCCCCACCACGGCGAGCGGCGACCACTGATAACCCTCGAATACCGTCGACACGGCCAGCGCGACGATCGGGAACAGCACCGTGCAGTACGCGGCGCGCTCCGGCCCGATCCGGCCGACCAGCGTCAGGTACGCGGTGAAGCCGATCACCGAGCCCGGCACGGCCAGGTAGACGAGCGCGCCGAGATAGCGCGGGCTCGGATCGAGCGCGAACGGCAATCCGGCCGCGGCGCTGCCGACCGTCAGGATCGCCGCGCCGATCAGCATCGCCCAGCCGTTGGTCGCGAGCGGGTGCAGCCCCATCGCCTGCATCCGGCTCGACAGCAGGTTGCCGGCCGAGAAGCACATCGTGCCCGCGAACGCGATCGCCAGACCGATCCACGTCGCGTGGTCGTCCAGATGCCCGGCCATCTGCTGCCAGAACAGGCATGCGATGCCGGTCAGCCCGAGCAGCGCGCCGGCGATCGCGGACGGCCGCAGCGGCCGCCCCATGAAGACGCGCCCGTTGATCGAATTCAGCAGCGGCGCGGTCGAGAAGATCACCGCGACGAGTCCGCTCGGCACGACCTGCTCCGAATAGTAGAAGCACAGGAAATTCAGGCAGAACAGCGCGACGCCCTGTGCGACGAGATAACGCCACGCTTCGCGCGGCGGACGCACCGGCCGGCGCATCAGGCGCAGCAGCGCGAACAGCACGGCGGCGGCGAGCCAGAAGCGCCATGCGATCGACACGGGCGGCGGCACGGCACCCAACTGCCATTTGATCGCGATCCAGGTGGTGCCCCAGATCAGCACGGTGATGAAGTAAAGCGACAGATTCATGGCGGCAACGCAGCGGAACGAGTGGAACGGATTCCGACTATGCGGCCGCGCCGCGCGCACGCATTGTCCGGATTTGCGGTCTTTTTCGCTCCGGCGCACGGCACGCGGTGCGCGCGCTTATACTCGTCGCACCATGAGTTCGCCCCTGTACGCTCCGCCCGTCGACCACGCCGCCGCCCTCGCGGGCGACACGATGCCGTTCGGGCTGCAGTCGGTGTGCCGCACGCTCGCCGACGCGAACGCGACGCTCGAGCGCTTCACGTGGCTCGGCGACCACCTCGCGATCGCCGAATGGACGCGCATCACCGACGAAAGCGAGACGGTCTACGAACAGCCCGGCCACCACACGCTGTCGTGCTATCTCGACGGCGGCTACCGGACCGAGCGCGAGCGCGTGCCGCGCTACGGCGCGCCGAGCCTGCTGTGCACGCTGCCGGGCGACCATGAATCGCGCTGGTGGGTGCGCGGCGAGATGCACTTCATCCACCTGTACTTTCTGCCCGAGCACTTCACGCAGCGCGCGATCCGCGAGCTCGACCGCGAACCGCGCGAACTGAAACTCGCCGACCGCACCTATTTCGAGGATGCGCGCGTCGCCGCGCAGTTCCGTTCGCTCGCACTGGAGCGCTGGGACGATGCGGACGGGCGACTGCGCGTGAACGAGGCCGCGCACGACGTGCTGAGCCTGCTGTTGCGCGGCCAGGGCGCCGCGCGCGCCGACGCGCCGTTGCGCGGCGGCCTGGCGCCCGCCGTGCGCCGGCGCGTGCGCGACTATATCGACAGCTACCTGTCGCAGCCGCTCACGCTCGGCGAACTCGCGAACGTCGCCGCGCTGTCCGAATATCACTTTTCGCGGATGTTCCGGCTGTCGTTCGGCCGCGCGCCGCACGCCTGGGTGGCCGAGCAGCGGCTGGCCCGCGCGCGCCTGCTGCTGCGCACGACGGCGCTGCCGCTCGCGCAGGTCGCCGCCGAGTGCGGCTACGCGAACGCCGCCCATTTCAGCCACCGCTTTCGCGACGCGCACGGGACGACGCCGAACGCATACCGGCGCGCGATGCGGGGCGGCTGAGCGCCGCGCCGCCGGCCGCGCTTACATGCCGCGCCGCGACAGTTCCTGCTCGAGCGCGGCAACGCCCGCCGGCAGGTCGACCGGCACCTTCAGATCGACCATCGTCCGGCCGAACGCATGCAGCGTGCGGAACAGGTTGTGTTCGCGGCACTGTTCGCCCATCTGGCCGATCCGCACGATCGGCAAGCCGAACGAGCCGGAGATCTCGACCTGATATTGCTTCGAGATGTGGCCGCAGACCATTCCGGGCGTGAGCCCGGCCGGCGTCTCGATGCCCACCACCGAATTGAGACGGCATTCCTTCGGCGTGTAGAGCGCGAGGCCCATCGCCTCGATGCCGGCCTGCAGCGCCAGCGTGCAGCGCAGATGGCGCGCGAAACGGCTTTCGAGCGTTTCCGCGCACACGAGGCGCAGCGCCTCGTGCAGCGCGAGCACGCCCGACACCGGCGCGGTGTAGTGGTAGCCCGCGTTGTGCCAGAAGTTTTCCGCGAGCGCCATGTCGAGGCACCAGTGCGCGTTCGGTTCCGGACGCTGCTTCATCCGGTCCCACGCGGCGTCGGAGAACGCGATCAGCGACACGCCGGGAATCGACGACAGCCCCTTCTGACCGCCCGTGATGACCGCGTCGATGCCCCATGCGTCCATCTCGAGCGGCATCGTCGACAGCGTGCACACCGCGTCGACGACCACCAGCGCGCCGGCCGCCTTCGCGAGCGCCGCGATCTCGCGCAGGTCGCGGTTCCACACGGTGTTCGACGTCTCGCCCTGCACGATCGTGACGATCTCCGGGCGTTCGCGCGCGATCGCGTCGGCGATCTCCTCGAGGCTCGCGACCGAGCGGTCGGCCACTTCGAGCGTCGCGACGTCGGCGCCGACGCGCGTGGCCATCTCGGCCATGCGCGCGCTGAAGAAGCCGTTGCGGATCGACAGCACGCGCGTGCCGCGCCAGGCGAGGTTGGAAATCGCCATTTCCATCGCGGCGGAGCCGGGGCCGGCGACGCCGAGCACCCACTTCGTGCGGGTCTGGAACACGTAGCGCGCCATCTCCTTCACCTGCTCGATGATCTTCGCCATCGTCGCGCCGAGGTGGTTGATCACGATCGTGTTCGCCTTCGCGACCGCGGCCGGGATCGGCACCGGGCCGGCGCCCATCATCAGCAGCGGTTCTTCGGGCAGGATCGCGTCGAGCGGCACGACGACGGGACAGGGAATCGGCGAATGGTCGAGGGACATGGCTGGCAAAAAAGATGAAGAAAGACGCTCGAGCGTCGCCCGCCACAGGGCATGGCGGATCGATCGATGATTCCGTGTTCCGCGCCCGCGCGCAAGAGGCGCGCGCGGCCGGACGGCGCGACGCTGGCTCGGTCGGACGACCGGGCCAGCCGGCCGCGCATCGCGAGCGAGCACGCCGGCGGCCCCGCCGCGGCCCGGTACAGGCGATTTTCCCGGCCATATTGCGGTGCGTGCGGATGCGCCCGCTTCAGTAATAGACGACCCAATTAGTCGGAAATACGCCGCATCAGGATAAAAACCGCGCGGACCGAATGGATCCACCAAATGCCGATGCGCCGGAAAAACATCGATTATCGCGGCATCTATTAGTGACAGAGTTCGAAAATTACCGCTGCGAAGCATCGTACAAAACACATAACGCGTTGATTTTACTGAGCAACATTCAGATACCGAACTACCGGTTTCAATACTGCCGGGAAACCAACGAGACCGCCGCATAAATCCGATAGCCGCGATTTCGATTTTCCGCAACCCGCCCATTTTCTCAGGTTGACGGATATCGCCTCCGTAATGAACAATCGTCTGCGGAATCGAGAGCCGCTTTTTCGATACGAACGAAAATCGGACGACGCACACCGGCAATCCCGGTCGCGCGACGAAAAATTCCAAGCAAAATCAATCCACCGGGCCAGAAATACGCGAGACATGAACCAGATTCAGACCATGCGAGTGTTCGTCTGCGTTGCCGAGCAGCAGAGTTTCCGGCGCGCGGCGCACCATCTAGGCGTGTCCAATGCACTCGTCACGCGTTCGATCGCGATGCTCGAGTCCCATCTGAACACGCGGTTGATCCACCGCACCACGCGCAACCTGTCGTTGACCGAAGCCGGGCTGCGCTACCTCGACGGCTGCCGTGCGCTGCTCGAGGAGTTCGATCATCTCGAGGCGTCCGTCGCGCACGCGGTGCGCGAGCCGGCCGGCACGCTGCGCGTCGTCACGTCGGGTCTGCTGTCGCCGCTCACGCTGACGCCGCTCGTCAGCGGTTTCCGGCACCGCTACCCCGAACTGCGCGTGCAGCTGACCGTCGCCGACGGGCCGCTCGACGTGCTCGATTCGGGCTACGACGTCGGCATCGTCACCGGCGACCGGCTCGACGGCAATCCGACGCTGATCGGTCACACCCTCGCGCCGAACCCGTTCGTCGCGTGCGCGGCGCCCGCGTATCTGGAACGGCGCGGCGAGCCGCGCGCGCCCGACGACCTGCCCGGTCACGACTGGGTCGCGCTCGCGCCGCATCAGCATGCGCCCGCGTGGCGGCTGGTCGGCCACGACGGCGCCGCGCATTCGGTCACGGTGCGCCCGGCGTGCACCGTCAACCAGCTCGCGCTCGTGCACGCGGCGGCCCTCGCCGGCTCGGGCATCGCGGTGCTGCCCGAGTCGTGCGTCGCCGATGCGCTCGCCGCCGGCACGCTGGTGCGGCTGCTGCCCGGCTATCGGATCGACGATCCGGATGCGCAGCTGTCGCTCGTCTATCCGAATCGCCAGTACGTGCCGGCCCGCACGCGCAGCTTCGTCGAACATGCGCTCGAGCATTTCGGGCAGCAGGCGGCGCAGGAGCGCTCCGAATACGGCTTCCTGCGCACCCCCGAGCGCGCCGATCTCGTCGCGGGGCGGCCGGCTGGCCTGCAGTAAACTGCACGCGTCAGCCATCGGAGGTGCAGCGTGCGTGTGATCCTGTTCAGCAGCCGGCAGTACGACGAAGAGTCGTTTACCGCCGCAAACCGCCAGTTCGGCTATCGGCTGCACTTTCAGCCGTCGCACCTCGATGCGGAGACCGCGATCCTCGCGCACGGTTACGACGTCGTCTGTCCGTTCGTCAACGACACCGTCGATGCGGCGGTGCTGCAGCGGCTCGCCGACGGCGGCACGCGCCTGATCGCGCTGCGCTCGGCCGGCTTCAACCACGTCGACCTCGCGGCTGCCGAGCGGCTCGGCATCGCGGTCGTGCGCGTGCCCGCGTATTCGCCGCACGCGGTCGCCGAGCACGCGGTCGCGCTGATCCTCGCGCTCAACCGCCGGCTGCCGCGCGCTGTCGCGCGCACGCGCGAGGGCGACTTCTCGCTGAACGGGCTGCTCGGCTTCGATCTGCACGGCAAGACCGTCGGCGTGGTCGGCACGGGGCTGATCGGCAGCGTGTTCGCCAAGATCATGATGGGCTTCGGGATGCGCGTGCTCGCGCATTCGCTGCCGCCTCACGACGACGAGCTGATCGCGTTCGGCGCGCGCTACGTCGAACTCGACGAGCTGCTGCATCAATCGGACATCGTGAGCCTGCATTGTCCGCTGCTGCCGTCGACGCATCATCTGATCAACGCGCAGACGCTCGCGCGCATGAAGCACGGCGCGATGCTGATCAATACCGGGCGCGGCGGGCTGGTCGATGCGCAGGCGCTGGTCGAGGCGCTCAAGAGCGGCCAGCTCGGTCATCTCGGGCTCGACGTGTACGAGGAGGAAAGCGGCCTGTTCTTCGAGGATCACTCGGACCTGCCGCTGCAGGACGACGTGCTCGCGCGGCTGCTGACCTTCCCGAACGTGATCGTCACGTCGCATCAGGCGTTCTTCACGCGCGAGGCGCTCGCCGAGATCGCGCATACGACGCTGCTGAACGTCGACGCATGGCGCGCGGGCGCGCCGACCAACGTCGTCACTGGCGGGCGCTGAAGCGCGGGGTTGGCTTTCGGCTTGCGGCGTTCCGCGTGCCTCCGCTCCACACCCACCGCACCGGCATCGCGCCGACCCATTCATTCGCCTGATGTAACGCGCGGCGCCCGCGCTCTGCTATCGTTGCGCCGACTTCCCTTTGCTTCCGCTCCCCCATGCGTTTCGACGACTCCGCCATCGCTGCGGTCTACCGGGCCATTTTCGAACGGCGCGACATGCGTCACTTCACGTCGGCGCCCGTCGATCCGGCCACGCTCGCGCGACTGCTGCGCGCGGCCCATCACGCGCCGAGCGTCGGCTTCATGCAGCCGTGGCGCTTCATCCGCATCACCGACGCCGCGCTGCGCACCGCGATTCACGGGCTGGTCGAGGCCGAGCGCCGCGCGACCGCCGACGCGCTCGGCGAGCGCCAGGACGAGTTCATGCGGCTGAAAGTCGAAGGCGTGCGCGAATGCGGCGAATTGCTGGTCGTCGCGCTCACCGACGATCGCGAGCGCCACGTGTTCGGCCGCCGCACGCTGCCGGAGATGGATCTCGCGTCCGCCGCCTGCGCGATCCAGAACATGTGGCTCGCCGCCCGTGCGGAGGGGCTGGGCATGGGCTGGGTGTCGCTGTTCGAGGTCGACGCGCTGCGCACGCTCCTCGGCATGCCGGCCGGCGCGCAGCCGATCGCGGTGCTGTGCATCGGGCACGTCGACGCGTTCTACGCGCAGCCGATGCTCGAGCAGCAACGCTGGGCCGCGCGGATGCCGATCGAAGCGTGCCTGTTCGAAAACACTTGGGACGCACCGGCGCAGGCGAACCCCAGCGCCGAATCGACGCCGACCCGCGACGGCGCGGCAACGCTGGAGCACGCCGCCGACGCGCCGCCGGACATGCTGCGCGGGCAATGACCACCGCTCCGGCGTGGGCGCCGAGCGCGGCGGCGCCGGGCATCGCTACATCGCTACATCGGGCTGCGCCGCTGCGATCGCACCCGTCGAAGTCCCGCCACCGTGGCGGTGCGTCAGCTCCGCCGGACATGTCGCGCGAGCAATGATCGCCCTACCGGCGTGGGCACCGAGCGCAGCGGCGTCGGGCATTGCGGAAGTGCGACGTCTTCCGGCGCCGCCGCAATCGCGCCCATCGAAATCCCCACCGTAGCGTGACGTCGGCCGCCCCAGCATGGCCCGCGAAACAATACGTTCCGGCCCCGAGCGTCCGGGTTTTCTCTCACGTAGAATCGCGGCTGACGTCCCCGCCCAGCCATCGTGCGCATCCCGCGCCGAATCCCGGCCGCGGCTCTTTCCCTGACCCATCGCGATGCCCTTGCCCCTTTTCGCCCTCGCCGTCGCCGCATTTGGAATCGGTACCACCGAATTCGTGATCATGGGGCTGCTGCCGAACGTCGCGCGCGACCTCGGCGTGTCGATCCCGGCTGCCGGGATGCTCGTGTCGGGCTACGCGCTCGGCGTGACGATCGGCGCGCCGATCCTCGCGGTCGTCACCGCGAAGATGCCGCGCAAGCGCGCGCTGATGGGCCTGATCGGACTGTTCATCGCCGGCAACCTGCTGTGCGCGCTCGCGCCCGGCTATGCGGTGTTGATGGCCGCGCGCGTGGTCACTGCGTTCTGTCACGGCGCGTTCTTCGGGATCGGCTCGGTGGTCGCGAGCAGCCTCGTCGCGCCGAACCGGCGCGCGCAGGCGATCGCGCTGATGTTCACCGGCCTCACGCTCGCGAACGTGCTCGGCGTGCCGCTCGGCACCGCGCTCGGTCAGGCCTACGGCTGGCGCGCGACGTTCTGGGCCGTCACCGGCATCGGCATCGCGGCGGCGGCCGCGCTCGCCGTGTGCCTGCCGAAGCATCTCGCGATGCCCGACACCAGCATCACGCGCGAGTTCGGCGTGCTGCGGCACCCGCAGGTGCTGATGGTGCTCGGCATCAGCGTGCTGGCGTCCGCGAGCCTGTTCAGCGTGTTCACGTACATCACGCCGATCCTCGAGGACGTGACGCGCTTCTCGCCACACCAGGTCACCTACGTGCTGCTGCTGTTCGGGCTCGGCCTGACCGTCGGCGGCACGCTCGGCGGCCGGCTCGCGGACTGGCGCCGGATGCCGTCGCTGATCGCGACGCTCGCGCTGATCGGCATCGTGCTCGCGCTGTTTGCCGGCACGATGCACGTGCCGTTCGCGGCGCTGGCGACGATCTTCGTATGGGGCGTGCTCGCGTTCGCGATCGTGCCGCCGCTGCAGATCCTGATCGTCGACCGCGCGAGCGATGCGCCGAACCTCGCGTCGACGCTCAATCAGGGCGCGTTCAACCTCGGCAACGCGACCGGCGCATGGCTCGGCGGCGCGGCGATCGGCGCCGGCGTGCCGCTCGTGAGCCTGCCGTGGGTCGGCGTCGCGATGGCGGTCGCGGCGCTCGCGCTCACGCTGTGGTCGGCGTCGCTCGAACGCCGTCCGGCCCGCGCGCCCGCCGGGTACGTGTGACGCCATGACGCGCGACGCGGCGCCCGCACGGCGCCGCCGCATTGCGTTTCGCGCGCAACCATGCGCGCATGACGGCCTTCATGGACCTTTCAAGGTCCGCGGTGTAGCATCCGGCCCGATGAAAAACGTTCTCTCCCGCGATTTCGTCGCGCTGATCCTGAGCGTCGCGGTGGTCGGGCTCGGCACCGGCGCGACGCTGCCGCTCACCGCCCTCGCATTGACCGAAGCCGGCCACGGCACCAACGTGGTCGGCATGCTGACCGCCGCGCAGGCGCTCGGCGGCCTCGCGATCGTCCCGTTCGTCACCGCGCTCGCGCGGCGCCTGGGCGCGCGCCACGCGATCGTCGTGTCGGTCGTGCTGCTCGCCGCGGCCACCACGCTGATGCAGTTCACGTCGAACCTGATCGTATGGGGCGTGTTGCGCGTGCTGTGCGGCGCGGCGCTGATGCTGCTGTTCACGATCGGCGAAGCGTGGGTCAACCAGCTCGCCGACGATTCGACGCGCGGCCGCGTGGTCGCGATCTATGCGACCAATTTCACGCTGTTCCAGATGGCCGGGCCCGTGCTGGTCAGCCAGATCGCGGGCGCCACCAGCATCCGCTTCGCGCTGTGCGGCGCGCTGTTCCTGCTTGCATTGCCGACGCTCGCGACGATCCGGCGCGCGCCGCTGGCCGGCGACGACGCGCGCCAGGCCGCCCACGACAGCTGGCTCGCGGTGCTGCCGCGCATGCCCGCGCTGATCATCGGCACCGGTTTCTTCGCGCTGTTCGACACGCTCGCGCTGTCGCTGCTGCCGCTCTACGCGATGGACCACGGCGTCGCGAGCGCGACCGCGGTGCTGCTCGCGTCGATCATGCTGTGCGGCGACACCGCGATGCAGTTCCCGATCGGCTGGCTCGCCGACAAGCTCGGTCGCGAGCGCGTGCATCTCGGCGCCGGCTGCATCGTGCTCGCGGGCCTGCCGCTGCTGCCGTTGGTGATTGCGAACCCGTGGCTGTGCTGGCCGTTGCTGTTCGTGCTCGGCGCGGCGGCCGGCAGCATCTACACGCTGTCGCTGGTCGCATGCGGCGAGCGCTTCCGCGGCGCGGCGCTCGTCACCGCGAGCTCGCTCGTCTCGGCATCGTGGAGCGCCGCGAGCTTCGGCGGGCCGCTCGTCGCCGGCGCGTTGATGGAACAACTCGGCAGCAATGCGCTGATCGGTGTGCTGGTCGGCTGCGTCGCGGCGTTCGTCGCGGCCGCATTGTGGGAGCGACGCGCGGCGTTGCGGCGCGCGATCTGACGCGGCGGCCGGCGGACGGCCTCGATGTTCACACGCGGCGGCGCGGGCGCTGCGCCGAACGCGCATGGTTCAAGGTTCGTGATCCGTGACTCGTGACTCGTGACTCGTGGCGCGTGGCCCGCAATCCGTGACCTGTGGCCAGCGACACATACTCAGCGCCCTATCCCCTCCCGCCCCCGCCAATAAAAACGAAACCGGCCCGCATCAAGCGGGCCGCCGTGCCGTTCCGGACTGCGCGCGACCCGTCGCGCGGCAATCCGCTACGCGCTACGCGCCGGCAGGATCTTCCCCGTACACGTCCCGAAGCCGATGCGATAGCCATCGCCCTCGCACCAGCCCGCGAGCGTCAGCTCGTCGCCGTCCTCGATGAACGTGCGGCTGCCGCCGCCCTTCAGCGCGAGCGGCTCCTTGCCGTTCCACGTCAGCTCGAGCAGGCTGCCGAACGAGTCGCGCGTCGGCCCGCTGATCGTGCCCGAACCCATCAGGTCCCCCACGCGCGTATTGCAGCCCGCGACCGTGTGATGCGCGAGTTGCTGCGCCATCGTCCAGTACATGTGCCGGAAGTTGGTGCGGCAGATCGACGTCGGCTCGGCGGCGCCGTCCGCCCGCAGCGTGACTTCGAGCGCGATGTCGAACGCATGCTTGCCCGCGTGCCGCAGATACGGCAGCGGCTGCGGCGCCTGCTCGGGCTGCGCGACGCGGAACGGTTCGAGCGCGTCGAGCGTGACGATCCACGGCGAGATCGTCGTCGCGAAGCCCTTCGAGTTGAATGGGCCGAGCGGCACGTATTCCCACTGCTGGATGTCGCGCGCGCTCCAGTCGTTCAACAGCACCATCCCGAAGATGTGCGCTTCGGCATCCTCGCAGGCGATCGGCTCGCCGAGCGCATTGCCCCGCCCGACGATGAAGCCCGTCTCGAGTTCGATGTCGAGCTTGCGGCACGCGCCGAACACCGGACGCTCCTGCTCGGGCAGCTTCAGCTGTCCGTTCGGCCGCCGCACCGGCGTGCCGCTCACGACCACCGATGACGCGCGGCCGTTGTAGCCGATCGGCATCTCCGACCAGTTCGGCAGCAGCGCATTCTTCGGATCGCGGAACATCGAGCCGACGTTGGTCGCGTGCTCCTTCGACGAATAGAAATCGGTGTAGCCGGGAATGTCGACCGGCAGATGCAGCGTCGCGTCGCGCTGCGCGACGAGCACGCGCGCACGCAACGCCGCGTCGTCGCGGAGCCGCGCAGCGTCGCGCGCGAACAGCTCGGACAGCTGAACGCGCACGCTGCGCCACGCATCGCGGCCGAGCGCGATGAACGCGTTGAGCGTCGGCTCGGCGAACACGTCGGCGCCGGCCGGCACCGTCACGAGGCCCGCACGCGCGAGCGCGGCGAGGTCGACGATCCGGTCGCCGAGCGCCACGCCCGCGCGGCGCGCCGGCTGCGCCGCGTCGCTGAAGATGCCGAACGGCAGGTTCTGGATCGGGAAATCGCAGGCGGGATCGTTCGCCGTGTCGACCCAGCTCTTGCGAGCCGGGTCGAGCGTCGCACGCCAGTCTCGGGTGTCGCTCATCGTTGCTCCGGGTTGAAGTGTTTCTCGATGCGTTGCCAGCATTCGAAGTAGTCGGCCTGCAGCTGCGCGGTGTCGAGCGCGTAGCGCGTCGGCCGGATCAGCGTGCGGGTTTCGAACATGAACGCCATCGTCGCGTCGACCTTGTGCGGGCGGGTCGTGTCGATCGCCGACGCCTTCTCGAACGTATCGGCGTCCGGCCCGTGACCGGACATGCAGTTGTGCAGGCTCGCGCCGCCCGGCACGAAGCCTTCGGCCTTCGCGTCGTACGCGCCGTGCACGAGGCCCATGAACTCGCTCGCGACGTTGCGGTGGAACCACGGCGGGCGGAACGTATCTTCGGCCGCGAGCCAGCGCGGCGGGAAGATCACGAAATCGATCGCGTCGACGCCCGGCGAGTCGCTCTGCGACTGCAGCACGAGAAAGATCGACGGATCGGGATGGTCGTAGCTGATCGAGCCGATCGTGTTGAACAGCCGCAGGTCGTACTTGTACGGCGCGTAGTTACCGTGCCATGCGACGACGTCGAACGGCGAGTGGCCGATGTCCGCGCGCCACAGGCGCCCGTTCAGCTTCGCGATCAGCTCGAACGCGCCTTCGCGGTCTTCGTACGCGGCCTGCGGCGTCAGGAAATCGCGCGGATTGGCGAGCCCGTTCGATCCGATCGGGCCGAGGTCGGGCAGGCGCAGCAGCGCGCCGAAGTTCTCGCAGATGTAGCCGCGCGCGTCGCCGTCGGGCAGCGCGACCGCGAAGCGCACGCCGCGCGGAATCACCGCGATCTCGGCCGGCTCGACGTCGAGCCGGCCGAACTCCGTCGCGATGAAGAGCCGCCCCTGCTGCGGCACGATCAGCAATTCGCCGTCGGCGCTGTAGAAGAAGCGGTCCTGCATCGAGCGGTTCGCCGCATACAGGTGGATCGCGCAACCGTTCATCGCGGCCGCCGAGCCGTTGCCGGCCATCGTCACGAGCCCTTCGACGAAATCGGTCGGCTCGACCGGCATCGGCAGCGGGTCCCAGCGCAGCTGGTTCGGCGGCGTCGGCGGCACGTCGGCCGAGTCGCCGAACTCCGCGACGAGCCGCTGCCGCCCCGTGAACGGCTCGAACGGCCGGTGCACGGCGGCCGGCCGGATCCGGTACAGCCACGCGCGGCGGTTGTGGCCGCGCGGCGCGGTAAACGCGGTGCCCGACAGCTGCTCCGCATACAGCCCGTACGGCGCGCGCTGCGGCGAGTTGCGGCCGTGCGGCAGCGCGCCGGGCAGCGCCTCGGTCGCGAATTCGTTCCCGAAACCGCTCAGGTAGCCGGCGGTCGCCGGTTTCGACAGGTCAAGCGTCATCGTTTCCTTTCTCCATCAATTCATCGCGGCATTCGCCGCGTGCGCGCCGCCGCGCCGCGCGACGCCGGCCAGCCCGAGCACGAACAGCGCCGAGCACAGCACGGGCAGCGCGGCCGCATGGAACAGCGCGCCGTTGCTCCAGTTCAGCGCAATCAACTGGCCGCCGACGAGCGGCCCGAGCACCGAGCCGATCCGGCCGATGCCGAGGCTCCAGCCGATCCCGGTCGAGCGCAGCGACGTCGGGTAATACTGGCCGGCCAGCGCATTGACGGCCGGCTGCCCGCCGACCACGCAGAAGCCGCCCGCGAACACGACGACCAGCAGCCACGGCAGCGCATGCGCGACCGAGCCGATCAGCCCCACCGACACGGCCGCGCACGCGAAGCACGCGAACAGCACGCGCACGAAGCCGTAGCGCTCGATGAACCAGCCGAGCGACAGCGTGCCGATCACGCCGCCCGTCTGCAGCACCGTGCCGACGATCACCGCCGTGCCGGGCGTATAGCCGGCGTCGCGCATCACGGTCGGCAACCAGTTCGACAGGAAGTACAGGTCGATCAGGTTCATGAAGCTGATCGCCCACAGCAGCAGCGTGACCGGCAGGCGGCCGGCGCGGAACAGTTCGGCGACCGGTGCGCCGCTCGCCGCTCGCTCGCGCACGACGAGCCGCGTGTCGGCATCGATGCCGGCGTGCGGCGCGAACCGCGCGAGCCAGTCGCGGGCCTGCGCGACGCGTCCTTTCAGGACCAGAAACTGCAGCGACTCGGGCAGCCGCGCGAGCATCGCGATCGCCAGCACGAGCGGCACCGCGCCGCCGACGAAGAACACCGCGCGCCAGCCGAGCGCCGGAATCAGCGCCGCGCTGATGAAGCCGCCCAGCGCGGCGCCCAGCGTGAAGCCGCACGACACGATCATCATCCGCTTCACGCCGTGCGCGGCCGGGCTGAACTCGCCGACCAGCGCCATCGCGTTCGGCATGATGCAGCCGAGGCCCAGGCCCGTGACGAAGCGCAGCGCGATCAGCACCGGGATCGAACTCGCGAACGGGGTCGCGAGCATCGTCACCGCGAAGAACAGCGTCGAGCCGATCAGCACCGGCCGCCGGCCGATGCGGTCGGCCAGCACCGACAGCCCGAGCGCGCCGAGCAGCATGCCGAACAGGCTCGCGCTGAACACCGGCCCGAGCGCCTGCTTCGGCACATGCCACTCGGCGATCACGCTCGGCGCGACGTAGCCCATCGCCTGCGCGTCGAAGCCGTCGACCACCAGGCACAGCCCGCACAGCACCAGCAGCATCCAGTGGAAGCCCGGACGATGGGTGTCGTCGATCACGCGCTCGACTTCGAGCACGCGCGCGTTGGCCGGCGCCGCGCTCATTGCGCCACCTCGGCGTTCGGATGCACGGGCGGATTCACGCCCTGGCGCGCGAGCGCCATCGCTTCGCGCAGCACGTCGGCGTCGCCGATCTGGTTCGCGAGCAGCAGGATCAGCTTCGCGTTGACGAGCTGGCTGTCGGCGTCCGACAAATCGCGATGCATGTCGATCAGCGCTTCGTAGAACGCGTCCGGGTCGGCCAGGCGCGGGCGGGTGTCGAGGGGGGGCATGTCGGGTGTCTCCGGTGTCGTTGTCGTGTTCGAGGCGGGTTCAGCATGCGCCGCTCGCACGGGCGAGTGCGTCGGCGATCGCGTGCCGGTCGAGCGTGCGCATGCGGGCGCACACGTGCTGGTCCGGGCGCAGCAGGTAGAACGTGCCGGGCTGCGCGTCGTAGCGCTGCGCGGCGAGACCGTCGACGTCTTCGAGGACGTCGACGCCGGGCACCGCCTGCGCATGGCCGGCCGGCACGATCAGCACGGGCCGCACCGGCAGCGCGAGACCGTCGAGCGCCTGCGCGAGCGCGCCCGCATCGCCGGGCAGGCCGAACAGCACGCCCGCGAAGCCGTCGCCGAGATGACGCAGCAGCCAGCCGGACGCCTGTTGCGCGCGCACCGGCGCGTCGGCCGCGACCGCGCCGGGACGCATCGCGCACGCGAACGCGTCGCCGGCGCGATCGAGCGTATTCAGCGGCGAATCCGTCAGCACGGCCGGCACCGACAGACGGCCGCTGTTCACGAGCCGGCGCGCGAATTCGCAGTCGCGCGCGAGCTTCAGCGTCGCGTCGCGGAACACGCGCGACACCGCGCTCTTCGGCGTGATGAAGTCGGTCGAGCGCGTCGAGTTGCGGATGTTCTCGTCCGCGGCGAACTCGCGCTCGCTCGCATACGTGTCGAGCAGGCGCTCGGGCGCGCGGCCGTCGAGCACGAGCTGCAGCTTCCACGCGAGATTGTCGGCGTCCTGCACGCCGCTGTTCGCGCCGCGCGCGCCGAACGGCGACACGCCGTGCGCCGCGTCGCCCGCGAACAGCACGCGGCCGTGACGGAACGTATCCATCCGCTGGCAGCGGAACGTATAGACGCTGACCCATTCGAGCTCGAATTCGGCGTCCGGCCCGAGCAGCGCGCGCACGCGCGGGATCACGCGCTCCGGCTGCTTCTCGGCGACCGGGTCGGCGTCCCAGCCGAGCTGGAAATCGATGCGCCACACGTTGTCCGGCTGACGGTGCAGCAGCACCGACTGGTTGCGGTGGAACGGCGGATCGAACCAGAACCAGCGCTCGGTCGGGAATTCCGCCTTCATCTTCACGTCGGCGATCAGGAAGCGGTCTTTGAACGTGCGGCCGCGGCTTTCGAGCCCCATCGCCGCGCGCAGCGGGCTGCGCGAGCCGTCGGCCGCGATCACGTACTGCGCGCGCAGCGTCTCGATGCCTTCCGGCGTCTCGACGGTCAGCGCCGCGTGCTCCGCCGACTGCGCGACGCCCGTCACCTTGTGCTTCCAGCGGATCTCGAGGTTCGGCAGTTCGAACGCGCGCTCGGCCAGATAGCCTTCGACGTAGTACTGCTGCAGGTTGACGAACGCCGGGCGTGCGTGGCCCTGCTCGGGCAGCAGGTCGAACGCGTAAAGCTGCTCGTCCTGCAGGAACACCTTGCCGACGTGCCAGCTCACGCCCTTGTCCACGAAGCGCTCGCCGCAGCCGAGCCGGTCGAAGATCTCGAGCGTGCGCTTCGCGAAGCAGATCGCGCGCGAGCCGGTGGACAGCGTGTCGTCGTCGTCGAGCAGCACGACCGGCACACCGCGCTGCGCCAGATCGATCGCGGCGGCCAGGCCCACCGGGCCCGCGCCCACCACGATCACCGGGTGAACGGCCGCATCGGCCTGCGCGGCCCGCGCCGCGCGCGGCCGGTAATCGAACTTCAGCGTCTGGTAATCGATGCTCATGGTCGCCATCCGCTCCTCAGCCGCGCCGCACGTGCGCCGGCACGCGCGGCGCCGCCGCGCTTGTGCCGCCGTTCATGGCCGCCTTCGTGCCCGCCTTCAACCGCTCGCGCGGCCTGCCCTGCTCCATCCGCCTGCTGTCCACCGCCACGTCTCGCTCCTTGCTTCCTGGTTGATTCGGTTCGGGAAACGACGCCGCTGCCGGCGCCCGAACGCCGCTTTTCTTGATCGGCAACAAATCTTTAGATTTACGAATAGTAAAACCAATTACGTATAGTGAAATCAACGTTAACCCTAGCGATGGGTTCGGCAACGGGATAACCATATGAGAGAAACGCCGAGCCGAGCCCGACGGGCGCTGCTAATATCGAGATACGAGGCGGCCCTTTCGGCCGCCGTTTTCTTCCTACGCCGATGATCCCGCCCAACATTCCCGAGCTGGTCGCCCGTGCCGGGCAACTGCCTTATCTGCGGGAACACCTCGCGCTTGCCGAAGGCGGCACCGCATGCGCGAATCTGCCGGAGCGCACGCTCGCGAGCGCCTACGAGCCGATCTACGACGTGACGATGCCCGGCGCGCCGCAGTCGACGTCGTTCGCGGATGCCATCGAGCGCTACGGCGACGAGCTCGGCTTCCAGGCCATCACGCTGGTCAGCGGCGCCGCGCACGACCCGGTCGACTCGGCCGTCGACGACCAGACGCTCGTCGCGATCGACCGGCTGTCGCGGGCGCTGCACGCGATCAACTTCTTCGGTGCGCAGCGCCACGGGCTGCTGTTCCTGCGCGTGCACGAACGGCTGCTCAAGAGCGTGAAGTACGATCACGGCAAGCATTTCTCGTCGGTGCTGCAGCGGTTCGGCCTGCCGGCCGAGCGGATCGTGATCGAGTTGCCGGCGGCCGCGGTCGCGCACAAGACCTTCCTCGGCTACCTGACGCGCAGTTATCAGCATCACGGTTTCAAGGTCGCGGACAAGCTGCCCGACCCCGGCCGGATCCTCGCGGTCGAATCGGAGATGGCGCGGCCCGATTACATCAAGATGGATGCGGGCATCGCGCTGCGCGACGGGATGGTGAAGGCGCTGGTCGCGTATGCGCAGCGCGTGCGGATTCCGCTGATATTCGATGGCGTGGTCGACGAGACGCAGTGCGAGTTGCTGCGTCAGCACGACGTGCGCTTCATGCAGGGGCCGGTGTTCGCGAAGGTCGTGACGGCCTGAGGGGCGCTGCGCGTGTGGGTGCGGTGAGTGCTGTGCTGGGGGCTGGGG